>CAVALS010000284.1:0-2694 GCA_963589385.1 Bacteroidaceae bacterium | reverse complement strand
CAATCATTTCGGATCCATTGTGATTGCGCGCTCCGACGACTTCGCGGACTCCATGAGCGCAACCGGCCTTGCCGGATTGCTCGGTGCACCTATTCTGCTCATTAATCGTTTTGAGGGTGCCAACGCCGAGACCCTGACAGAAATCGCCCGTCTTAACCCCATACAGGCCTATGTGATCGGCGGGCCTGGGGCCATTCCCGCGATGGACAAGCTCAATGATCAACTGCGCAACGCAGGCGTCAAAAGAATCGAGAATATATACGGCGAGGAAGCCGCCGACACTTCCGCGAAATGCGGAGCGCGGATATGCGAAATCGACGACACCATAGGTAACGGCACGCCCAAATACACCGTTGTCGCCATGTCCGATAATTTCCAAGACGCGCTGTCCATGTCAAGCTTCGCATACAAGTATCACGCGCCCGTGATCTTGCTAACCAGCGCACCCGATGCTAGAGGACGACACCTTACCGCGGAATCTGCCGAGTTGCTGTCCTCGGGCGCCCTATGCGACAGCAATATATTCGTCGCCGGCGGCGAGGGCGCGGTGCCCAACGACGCACTGTCTCGCGAGGGCCTGCAAGCATTCAAACGCCTGGCCGGAGAAAGCGGATATGACACTTCAAACCAAATCGCTTGCTATATGCTTGAAAATGGTCTGCTTTCCGCGGATACGGTGACGCTCGCTTGCGGCGCCGAGGAAGCCCGCGGCCTAGATGCTTTAGCGGGGGCGGCGCTTGCCGGTAAGAACTGCGGCCCGATACTGCTCGTCAACGCCCAACAAGCCTTCGGCAATACCAGCCTGCAAACGATACAGGGGGCCGATTCCGAGAGAACCGCGGCATTCCTAGATTCACATGCTGACGCGGTGTATTGGGTCGATGTGCTTGGAGGCGAATATGTAATGTCAGAATCGCTGATTGAAACCATCCGAACAATCATCCGTTAGCGGGAAATCGTTCCTTAAACACCAGCGAGCACAGTTGCCTGACTGTGCTCGCTTTTCTATTTGACCTGTTAAAATGAGCATATCCGATGCTGCATTTTGCGGAAGGGAGAGACAATGGGACACCATGAGAATCTACGACGCCGCGTCTTTGGGAAAACACTCGGCAAACTGCTGTTGGCAAGCATCACGGCCATCATGCTATGCATCCCTCTAACGCCCGCGTTTGCGGTGCCGCAAAACCCATCTAGCGGCACCGCGCAAAGCGAGCTCTGCAGCTATGCCGCAAATAGCGACGTAATCGCTAATGCAGACATGAGTCGTACGGTGTGGGTGTCTCGTAAAGGCACAAAATACCATTACAGCTCAACATGCTCCGGCATGAAGAACCCAATCGCCATGACGCTGCAGCAGGCGCTGGATGCCGGCAAATCGCCATGCAGCAAATGTGTGCACGAGAAGCCGATTCCCGACCCCGAACCTACGCCGACGCCAGACCCTTCTCCAACCCCCACGCCAACTCCCGACCCCTCTCCAACCCCTGATCCAAAACCTGAGCCCGCGCCAGGTCCCTACGACAACCTATCAACTCGACTGGCGGGCGACGATGCCGTTCAGACTGCATCGATAATCGCATCCAGAGCGTTCAGTGACAGCACATGGGCGATACTTGCCAGAGACGACGATTTCGCCGATGCCATGAGCGCAACCGGCCTCGCCGGAGCTCTCAATGCCCCTATCGTGCTAACAGACCGCCATAGCCTTTCAAGCGAAGCAGCCGCAACTCTTTCTGAGCTTGGTGTCGAAAACGTATACATCATCGGCGGACAGGGCGCGATGCCGGGCGCATTCGAATCCCAATTGCGCGCCATAGGCGTAAGCCACGCCGAACGCATATTCGGCAACGAGGCATATGACACTTCGGTTGCATGCGCCGATCGCATTGCAAAGCTGGATAACACCTGCGACTACGCCATCGTGGCATACGGACAGAATTTTCAAGATGCTCTCTCCATGTCCAGCTTCGCCTATAAATACCACGTCCCTATCTTTTTGCAAACGTATGGCAGCAACTCCTCTTACCGCCATCTAACCGATGATGCACTTGCTATGCTCAACGGAACCGGCGCATACGCCCAAGCAAAAGTGTTTGTAGCAGGTGGCGCAGGAGCGGTTTCCCAGGATTCAGCTGAACACGCGCTTGACGGAGGTCTGCGCGGAGGGCAGCGCTTATGGGGAGATTCGGGCTACGATACCTCCGAAGCAATTGCCAAGTTTATGACCGACCAGCATCTATTATCGGCAGATACCATCTGTCTTGCCTCGGGCGCATTAAAACCTGGTGGGTCCGACGCCTTGGCAGGTGCCGCGCTTGCCGGCAAAGCCGGTGGCATCATGCTGCTCACGAACGGCAACGCTGATATCGAGTCCACCGACACGACCACCGTCGATGGATTTCTTACAGCAAACGCTTCAGTAGCTGAAAACGTATTTATCCTTGGCGGCACGTACGTCATGCCAACAGCGCTCAAAAATACGATTGATGAGATACTGCATGCCGCCCGCATCAAGGTATCCGCCGATTCATCCAAAGTGCATTTCATTGATGTTGGGCAAGGCGACTCCGAACTCGTCGAGCTGCCAAACGGTCAAACCATGCTTATAGATGCCGGCACCCCCCAATCAGGCAATCAAGTAGCTAATGAAATCAAATCCCTTGGTTACTCGCGAATAGACTACCTGGTCGC
>CAVALS010000283.1:0-2697 GCA_963589385.1 Bacteroidaceae bacterium | reverse complement strand
TTAATGCGTGCGAAGAACGCCTTGAGCTGTGGGTTGTTAGTAAAGACCATGACCAGAATCAACACGATGGCGTAGATGAGCATGCGGTAGTCCGAGAACTGACGGAGCAGCTCGGGGAGCACCGTGAGCAGCGCCGCGGCGATAACGGAGCCGCGCATGTTGCCCAGGCCGCCCAGGACCACGAACACCAGAATGAGGATGGACGTATTGAAGTCGAACTTAGTGGCGGAAAGCTGCGAGAAGTTACCGCCGAACAGGGCTCCGGCAGCACCGGCGAGGGCGGCGGAAACCACGAAGGCGATCATGCGGTACTGGGTGACGGAGATGCCCACAGACTCGGCAGCGATCTTGTTGTCGCGCACGGCAATAATGGCACGACCGGTACGGCTGCGAACCAGGTTGAGCACAATCACGAGCGCGACCATAACCAGGATTGCGCCGGCAAGGAAGGTCGAATAGGTCGACACGCCCGATGCGCCCTGCGCGCCCTTGATGATGGCGGTGCCGTCCTCGAGCAGGTGCAGGTCGTCGATCGTAGAGTTACCCGTGATGTTAAAGATCACATGCAGGCCGCGGGAATCGACGCCCACAATGAGGCAGGTGACGACCTCTTTGATGATCTCGCCAAAAGCCAGGGTCACAATGGCCAGATAGTCGCCGCTCAGGCGCAGGACCGGGATACCGATCAAGAAGCCCAAGATGGCAGCGGCGATAGCGCCGACCACAATGCTGATGATCAGACGCATCGGATCGGACGGAACGGTGCTCTCCAGCGCGACGGCAGTGACGATGCCCGTATAGGCACCGACGCTCATAAAGCCCGCGTGGCCCAGCGACAAGTCGCCCGCGATGCCGACGACGAGGTTAAGGGAGATGGCCATGACGATATAGGCCGTGATGGGAACCAGCTGACCGGCGATCATGCGCGGGATCATGTGGTTGGACTGCATAAAGAACACGATGGCGAACGCCACAACGCACATGGCGTACGTGACAAAGTCGTGACGCGTCTGCTTGTCTTTAAGAAACTTCATAACGCTCACCTACACCTTCTCGGGGACGTACTTGCCCAAGAGGCCGGCAGGCTTGACGAGCAGGACGATGATCAAAACACCAAAGACGATGGAGTTGGCAAGGCTCGTGGAAATGTAAGCCTGCGCCATCGCCTCGATGATGCCGATGAGAATGCCGCCGACAAAGGCACCGGGGATGGAGCCGATGCCGCCGAAAACGGCAGCGTCGAAGGCCTTGATGCCAGGCATGGCGCCCGTGGTGGGCTGCAGGACCGGCGAGTAGGAGCACAGGAGCACGCCGGCGATGGCGGCAAGGGCGGAGCCGATGGCGAACGTCATCGAGATGGTGCGGTTGACGTTGATGCCCATGAGCTGAGCGGCGGCCTTGTCCTCGGACACGGCGCGCATGGCCTTGCCCATCTTGGTCTTACCTGTAAAGAACATCAGGCCGGCCATGATAACCAAGCAGGCGACGATGGTGACGAGCGAGACGGCGCTTACGTTAAACTTGGCCAAGAACTCCGGCACCGGGAAGGTGACGAGCGAAGTAAAGTTCTTGGGCGTGGCGCCCCACAGAAGCTGCGCGGCGTTCTGCAGGAAGTAAGACACGCCGATGGCCGTGATCAGAACGGCCAGCGGGCCTGCTTGGCGCAGCGGCTTATAGGCCAGACCCTCAATGAGAACACCGAGAACCGTGCAGACCACACAAGAGAGAACTACAGATGCCCAGCCCGGGAGGCCGAGATACGACGTGGCGCAGAACGAGACATAGGCACCGACCATGATGACATCGCCGTGAGCGAAGTTGAGCATCTTGGCGATACCGTAGACCATGGTGTAGCCCAACGCGATGATGGCGTAGACGCTGCCCATGGACAGGCCGTTGACCAGGTATTGGATAAAGACCGTCATGTTCCACATCCCCCTTTCGAATAGGTTTCCAGTTAATGTATGAAACAGGGACGTTACACTGTCCCTAGATACCAAGCAAGCAGGGAAGGCCAAAACCTCCCCTGCTTGGGATCAAAACCGCTCTATGTAAGGCGGCCAATTAGGCCTGTACGTACTTGCCGTCGGTGATGACGTACGCCGTGGGCTCCTTCTGGACCTGGCCCTTATCGTTCCAGGTGAGCTTGCCGGTCAGACCGTCAACGGTAATCTTGAGCATAGCCTTGGACAGCTTCTCGGCAGCCTCGGTCGGATCGGCGTCGACACCAAGACCGGCCTCCTTGACGGCCTCGGCCACCGCGTGCACGCCGTCGTAGGCGTCGGCGGCAAACTGGTCGGGGGTATCGCCGTACTTATCCTTGTAAGCGTTAACGAAGTCGGCGTTCTTCTCGTCGTCGGCGGAGAACGGGGTCATGAGCAGCAGACCCTCGGCAAGAGAGGTATCGAAGCCCTCAACGCCCAGGATGCCGTCCATGCCGTCGCAGCCCATCATCTTGACGTCGTAGCCCATGTCCTTGGCGTTCTTGAGCAGGACGGACGCCGGCGTGTAGTAGATCGGCGCAAAGATCATGGTGGCGCCGGCCTGCTTGGCCTTGGTCAGCTGGTTGGTAAAGCTCGTGGCGGAGTCGTCCTTAAAGGTCTCCTCGTCAACAATCTCGAGCTTGGACTCAGCGGCCTGGGCCTTAAAGGAATCTGCGATGCCCGAAGAATAGGCGTCGCCGGAGTTATAGAACAG
>CAVALS010000282.1:0-2766 GCA_963589385.1 Bacteroidaceae bacterium | reverse complement strand
CTGGTTGTGTATGGTGGCGGCGCTGCGGCGTTGACGTTTGAGCGAGGGGATGGGGATGCCCGTGGACACCATGCGAGAGGAATCGGGCAACGAACCCGTCGCGGCATTTTCGATGTCGCATCCGGCGGTGCCGGCGCTCTACATGGTGCTGACGTTGGGGCTCACCATGTTCTCGATGCAACCGGTGCTGATTGCGCTATCGCTTGCGGGCGGGTTGGCGTACGGGCTTGCGACGCGCGGTGTTGCGCGCACGTTGGGCGCGCTTCGCTGGCAGCTGCCGGTGATTTTGATCATTGCGGTGCTCAATCCGCTGTTTAGTGCATCGGGCTCGACGGAGCTGTTTCGTATTGGCATGCGTGCGGTGTATCTAGAGAGCATGGTTTACGGCCTGTGCATGGGCGGGCTGTTCGTGGCGAGCGTGCTGTGGTTTGAGGCCGCGGCGTCGATGCTCGAATACGACAAGGTACTTGCGCTTTTGGGCAACGCCGCGCCGGTGCTCGCGCTCATGATCTCGATGTGCATGCGGCTTATCCCGCAGTTTTTACGCCGCGGTCGTACGGTACTGGCGGTGCAGGATGCGATTGATGTGCCGGGTCGCGCGCCGGCCGATCCCGTGCGTTCGCGCCTACGGGCATCGAGCGTGTTGATGGGCTGGGGCATGGAAGATTCGCTGGAGCGCGCGGACGCCATGCGCTCCCGTGGATGGGGCGCCGCGACACGTCGCACGACGTACGCGCGGTATCGGCTGGGTCGCGGCGATGTTGCCGCGCTGGTTGGGCTTGCGGTGTTTGGTGCCGCTGCGGTGGCGGTGGCATGGACCGCGACAACGCAGTATTCGTTTTACCCGCAACTATCGGTGCCGGCGACGTGGCTGGGCTATGTCGTGTACGCTGCCTGGATGATGCTGCCCTGCGTGTTGCATGCGATCGATGAGAAGAGGTTCGGCTGATGGCTCGGTTGGATAGGGGACCGGTGTCGGGCGCGGCATACGGCCCGGATATGCCGGCGATTGAGGTGCGGAGCCTGAGCTTTGCCTACCCCGATGCGGATGCTGCGGTGCTCGAGGGACTCGACTGGTCTGTTCCCCAAGGTGCATTTGCGCTGCTTGTCGGCGGTACCGGATCGGGTAAGTCGACGTTGCTGTCGCTACTCAAGCCCGAGATCGCTCCGGCGGGCGAGCGCACTGGCGAACTGCTCGTGCTGGGCGAGAACGTCGCCGACATGGATGTGCGGGCATCGGCGGAGCGCGTGGGCTATGTGTTCCAGGATCCCGAGAACCAGATCGTGTGCGAAACCGTGTGGCACGAGATGGCGTTTGGCCTGGAAAACTTGGGGCTAGCGCGTGATGAGATGCGCCGTCGCGTAGCTGAGACCAGCTATTTCTTTGGGCTGGAAGATTGGCTTCACCGCGATACTGACACGCTTTCGGGCGGTCGCAAACAGTTGCTGTCGTTGGCGGCCGTTCTGACGCTGCGCCCGCGCGTGCTGCTGCTCGACGAGCCCACGTCTCAGCTTGATCCGGTTGCGGAGAAGAATTTCCTGCACGCGCTGTTTCGTGTGAATCGCGAGCTGGGCTGCACGGTTGTTGTGGCGACGCATCAGCCGCGCCCAATGCTCGAATACGCGACGTGTGCGTACCGGATTGAGGACGGTCGCGTGCGCGAGGTGGCGGATATGGCTTCTTTGGGACGCCGAGAATCGCTGTTTTCCGATGACATGTTGGGGTGGGGTGCCATCCGATGTGCAAATAAAGGAGTATTCAGCAGGCGTGAGGACAATTTGGGCTCTCTGGAGCCGCCCGGGGACGTATCGAGCGCGAAAAAAAGTTCGGAATTGGACAAATCGTCCGAATTTGTGGCGCAAACGTCGCTCGAGAACGGCTCGGAAGCCTTCTCGCGCACGGATGGAAGCAGAATACTCCAAAAAATGCACGGCGGGTCGGCTACCACCCTGTCGGAAGGCTGGTTTCGCTACGATCGAGCGTCCGGCTGGGTGCTGCGCGGGCTCGATGCTTCGTTTTCGGCTGGCGCGGTGCATGCAATCGTGGGCGGCAACGGCTGCGGCAAGTCGACGATGCTCTCGGTGCTGGCGAAGACCGCCAAGCTGCAGCGCGGCCGCATGGTGCGCGAAGCGGCCTCGGCGGCGCTGCTGCCACAGAATCCCAAGGCATTGCTGGTTGCCGAGACGGTTCGCGATGAGCTGATGGAATGGGCCTCGACCTGCGGATACGACGAGGCCGCAGCACGGGAGCAGACAGCGCGCCTGGGTCTGGCGGGCTTGGAGGCGCGTCACCCGTACGATCTTTCGGGCGGTCAGTGCCAGCTGCTTGCGTTGGCAAAGCTGCTGTTGATTGGCCCCGAGCTGCTATTGCTCGATGAGCCCACCAAGGGTTTGGACCTGGCCAGCCGCCGCATCATCGCCCGTGCCCTGCGTGACCATGCGAAGGCTGGCGGCACCGTCATCATGGCTACGCACGATTTGGACTTTGCCGAGCAGGTAGCCGACGACGTCGCCATGATGTTTGACGGCGAGATTGCCTGCGTGGAGCCCCCGGCCGACTTCTTTGCCGACAACGTGTTCTATAGGGCGTGATGGGATGACGGACTGTCGTTTCTCGCGTTTACTCACAAAACTGGAGATTCCGCTGTTGTTGGCGGTGCCGGCGGTGATGGCAACGGCGTTGCTGGCGGGCGTTGAGCAGGCGGCGCTCGCCATGCTTGTCGTGGTGGCGCTGGTGCTTGCGCTGTTCTTTGCAGGCTACGAGGC
>CAVALS010000281.1:0-2791 GCA_963589385.1 Bacteroidaceae bacterium | reverse complement strand
GATCAACCCCGGCGAGCGCTTCGCGCTCGTGGGACCCAACGGCGCCGGCAAAACCACCATGCTCAAGATCATCATGGGCATCGACAGCCCCGACGCCGGCCAGGTCCAGTACGCCAAGGACTGCCAGGTGGGCTACCTTGAGCAGGAAACCAACCTTGAGCAAAAGGACACCACCATCCTTGCCGAGGTCATGGCCGCTGCCAAGGAAATCCGCCGCATGGGCGAGCGCGCCAACGAGCTGCAGGCCCAGATCACCGAGCTCTCCGAACAGGGGAAGGACGTCGACGCGCTCCTCAACGAGTACGGCCAGGTCCAGGACCGCTTTGAGCACCTGGGCGGCTACGAGCTCGAGAGCAACGCCCGCAAGATCCTGTCCGGCCTGGGCTTTAAGGTCACCGACTTTGAGCGCCCGTGTTCTGAGTTCTCGGGCGGCTGGCAGATGCGCATCGCGCTCGCCAAGCTCTTCCTGCGCCATCCCGACTTGCTGCTTCTGGACGAGCCCACCAACCACCTGGACCTCGAAAGCGTCCAGTGGCTGCGTGGATTTATCGCGAACTACGACGGCGCCGTCCTCATCGTCAGTCACGACCGCGCCTTCATGGACGCCTGCGTCGACCACGTCGCCGCCCTCGAGAACCGCCGCGTGACCACCTACGCCGGCAACTACAGCAGCTACCTCAAGCAGCGCGAGGACAACCTGGAGCAGATGCGCGCCAAGCGCGCCGCCCAGGAGCGCGACATCGCCCATATGCAGGTCTTCGTCGACAAGTTTCGCTACAAGCCCACCAAGGCCGCCCAGGCGCAGGAGCGCATCCGCAAAATCGAGCAGATCAAAAAGGAGCTCGTCATCCTGCCCGAGGGCCACAAGCACATCGACTTTAAGTTCCCCGATCCGCCGCGCTCGGGCGACATGGTCGTGGGCCTGGAGGGCGTGTCCAAGTCCTACGGCGACAAGCACATCTACAGCGATATCGACCTCAAACTCTATCGCGGCGAGCACGTGGCGCTCGTCGGCCCAAACGGCGCCGGCAAGTCCACCCTCATGAAGATCATTGCCGGTCTGGAGCCCCCCACTACCGGCACGCGCGACCTGGGCACCAACGTGGGTGTGGCATACTATGCCCAGCACGCGCTTGAAGGCATGACCGAGTCCAACACCGTCCTGCAAGAAATCGACACCGTCACGCCCAAATGGACCGTGCCGCAGCAGCGCAGCCTGCTGGGCGCCTTCCTGTTTAGCGACAACGATTCCATCGAAAAGCAGGTCCGCGTCCTCTCCGGCGGCGAAAAAGCGCGTCTGGCCCTGGCCAAGATGCTCGTGGCGCCCGAGGCGCTCCTGTGCCTGGACGAGCCCACCAACCACCTGGACATCGACTCGGTGGATATGCTCGAGAACGCCCTGCAAAACTTCCCCGGCACCATCGTGCTTATCAGCCACGACGAGCACCTGGTGCGCGCCGTGGCCAACCGCGTGATCGATATCCGCGACGGCAAGGTCACGGTCTACGACGGCGACTACGACTACTACCTCTACAAGCGCGAGGACCTCGCAGCCCGCGCCGCCGCCGAGGCGTCCACGGAGAGCGTGCCTGCCGCGGCCAAGTCCACCAAAGCCAGCGCCGGCCAGGCCGACACCCCCGCCGCGGCGCCTAAGCCTGCCGAGGGCAAAAAGACCAAGGAGCAAAAGCGCGCCGAGGCCCAGGCCCGCGCCGCGCTCAACAAAAAGCTCAAGGGCGTGCGCAACCAGCTCAAGAAGATCGAGACCGAGCTCGACAAAAAGCGCGCCCGCTATGACGAGCTTATGGAATTGATGGCAAGCGAAGAGCTTTATGCCGATCAGGACAAGTTCAACGCCGCGCTGGGGGAATATAACGGGCTTAAACAAGAGCTGCCCAAGCTCGAGGACGAATGGCTGGAGCTTTCCACCCAGATCGAAGAGGAGACCGCGCGTGAACTCTCGTAAAGCCACCGCCGTGGCGATGAACATCATCGCCATCGCCTGTCGCATCTGCGGCATCTTTATGAGCGCGATGACCGTGCTGCTGTGCTTTAGCGGCCTCACCGCCAAGCTGCAGATTGTGGGCTTTGTCGTTGAGCTTTCGCGCGCGCTGCCGAGTGCTATCGCCGGCTACGGCGTCATCACATCGCCCTTTGGCGGTGTGTTCCGCCTGGATTACGCCATCGTGGCCGTAATTCTATTTGTGGCAGACTACCTGCTCACGCGCGCCTCGCGCCGCGTCCGCTAGGGGAGCGCCATGTCCAGCAGCTACCTCATGAACCTGCTAGCCAGCGCCGTCGCCGTCATCGTGGGCATCGTGATCCACGAGAGCGCACACGCCGCCGCGGCCTGGGCACTCGGCGATAAGACGGCCCGTTCGCGCGGACGCGTCTCACTCAACCCGCTCAACCATATCGACCCGTTTGGCACCATCATCCTGCCGCTGCTCATGCTTGCCGCCGGCGGCCCGGTGTTCGCCTTCGCCAAACCCGTGCCCGTGTACCTCAACAACCTCAAACACCCCAAGCGTGATGAGGTCCTGGTGAGCGCAGCCGGCCCCGCATCGAATATCGCGCTCGCATGCCTGGCCGCAGCCCTCATGCACGCTGCATACGGCAACCTCTACGCCAGCATGTCCTTTGCCGTGGCGACGCAAATCATGAACTTCGGCGCCACCTTTATCGTGGTCAACCTGTCGCTTGCGTTCTTTAACCTCATTCCGATTCCGCCGCTTGACGGCTCGTCGATTATCGTGCCGTTCCTCAAAGGCAAGGCGCTCTCCACCTACTACCA
>CAVALS010000280.1:0-2808 GCA_963589385.1 Bacteroidaceae bacterium | reverse complement strand
CGATGTACTTGGAGACGGGCAGCAGAATCGTCTGCGTGCGCTCGATGGCGGTGCCACGGCGCCACACGTACATAAGGCCAAACAGCAGCGAGGCCAAGAAGATCATCACATAGCCGCCGTCAAAGAACATGGTGAGGCACGAAGCGAAGAAGCACAGCTCAATGGCGCCAAAGAGCAGGGCGAAGACGCAGGCGCCTAGCTTGTGTTTGAGGATGCCGGCGATGTAGCTCGTCAAAAGCGTCGTGGTCATGAGCATGGTCACGGTAATGGCGAGGCCGTAGGCGCTCTCCATGCGCTCGGAGTTTTGGAACAGCAGCACGATGAAGATACAGCCGACCCACATGATGTTGTTGACGAGCGGAATATAGAGTTGGCCCTTGGTGTCGCTGGGGTAGTGGATGCGCAGATGCGGCATGAGATTGAGACGGGTTGCCTCGGATACCAGCGAGAACGAGCCGGTGATGAGCGCCTGCGAGGCGATGATGGCCGCCACGGCCGAAAGCACGATGGCAAAGGGGCGCAGGGGCTCGGGGAGCATCATATAGAACGGGTTGACGATATCCATCGCGAGCATCTGGGGATTGGAGTTATTGGCGAGCAGCCAAGCTCCTTGACCCAGATAGTTGAGGATAAGGGCCGCCTTAACAAATGGCCAGGATGCATAGATGTTTGCCTTGCCCACGTGGCCCATATCCGAGTAGAGGGCCTCGGCGCCGGTCGTCGACAGAAAGACGAAGCCGAGCACCATGATGCCCGAGTGGTTGATGGGCGAGAATAGGAACATGATGCCGCGGATGGGGTTGAGTGCGCGTAGGATGGACAGGTTGCCGAGCATGTTGAACAGGCCGGCGCCCGCCAGGAACAGGAACCATAGCGTCATGAGCGGGCCGAACAGCTTGCCGATCGACGAAGTGCCGGCGCGCTGCATGGCAAACAGGCCGCAGATAATGATGATGGTGATGATGATGACGTTGGTCTGGCCGTCGCCCAAAAGCGCATGACCCCACTCGATAGTGCGCAAGCCCTCGATGGCCGTGGTGACCGTGACGGCGGGGGTGAGGATGCCGTCGGCGAGCAGCGCCGCGCCGCCGATCATGGCGGGAAGGATCAGCCACGGCGCCACTTTGCGCACCAAGCTAAACAGGGCGAAGATGCCGCCCTCGTTGTGGTTATCGGCCTTCATGGCGATAACCACGTACTTGACCGTGGTCACGAGCGTCATGGTCCAGATGACGAGCGAAAGCGCTCCTAAGATCATGTCCTCGCTGACGGTACCGATGCCGCCGTTGTTGGCGACGATTGATTTCATGGTGTACATAGGGCTCGTGCCGATGTCGCCGTAGACGACGCCGAGCGTTACGAGCAGCATGCCAGCGGAGAGGGGGATGGCGCCATGTCCGCTCTGACTACGCTGGTCTTGGAGGCTTGCCTCCAGTTTGTTGTGTGCCACGTGGACTCCCTTGGACATCCGGTCTCTGCAAGGAGCAGTAGACCTTTATGCCATCTTTATACATATAAGAGCAGTTTGGCACATCGGGGTGTTTTAGACAATAATCCCCATTTGAGGAGCAGTTGTTTGCGCAGGTAGCATTTCAAAGCAGGGGCTTTTAAGCACGTGCTGTCTGGGCTATGCCAGCCTTGGCGCCTGCGCGTTTGCCGGCGAACTCGCAAAAGAGCGCGCCGCCGATGATAAGTGCGGCGCCCATCAGGCGGACCGGTGTTATGGCTTCGCCCAAAAGGACGGCCGAGAACACGACGGCCGAAAGCGGCTCGAGGTAGCCGACGACCGCAACGGTCTGGACGGGCAGCTTGGCGACAGCGCTAAAGTAGAGCAAGCAACCGATGCCGGTGTTGACGACGCCGAGCATGACGACGGCGCGCCAATCAATACTGGCGGCGACGCCGGCGGACAGGAATGAGGGAGCGCCCTGCGTGATGAGCGTAAGGACCAGCGCGGTCACAAAGGCGGCGCTCACCTGGAGCGCGGAGTTCTCGAGGCCCTCGATGTGCGGCGCGCCCTTGCTGGCGATGACCATCAGCGCATAGCAAAATGCCGAGGTGATGCCGCAAGCGATACCCGCAATGGGCATATTGCCGCCTAGACCTTGTGCCGCAATGAGAAAAGCACCGCAGGCGACGGCGATAAAGCCGGCGATTTTGCTGCCGGTCAGCTTTTCGCCAAAGATGAGCGGGGAGAGCGCCATGACGATGATGGGGCCGCAGTAGTACAGCAGCGAGGATACGCCAACGCCAATCGTCTGGTAGGCGCGGAACAGAAAAATCCAGCTGGCGCCCAGCGCGGCTCCCGAGAGGAGGAGGGCTGCGGCTTCGCGGGGGCGGGATGGCGCCTGCAGCTTATGGCGTTGGGTGACGGCGAGGATGGTGACAAGCGAGAGTGCGCCCAAAAAGGTGCGCAGTAGCACGATATCGGAGCTCGGCAGCGCGATGGCGGCGGCGATGATGCCGTTGGAGCCAAACAATAGCAATGCTGCTAAGTACGTAAACAGCCCGTTGTTCATGCGCTTCCATCCCCTCTATATCCGACCATGTTCACTATGGGTGAACTGGCTTTAGAAGAAAAGCGAATATAATGCATAGATAACATGACAAAAAATCATGCAAAGGTGGAGGCGTGTCGTGGAAACGAATATTCAAAAGATGCAGGTGCTGCTGGAGACCGTGCGCGCCGGAAGCTTTACGCGTGCTGCCGAGCGCCTGAGCTACTCGCAGTCGGGCGTGAGCCGCATGGTGGCCGATCTTGAAGCCGATTGGGGCTTTAAGGTGCTCGACCGCAGCCGCGAGGGCGTG
>CAVALS010000279.1:0-2825 GCA_963589385.1 Bacteroidaceae bacterium | reverse complement strand
TTAGAAGATATGAAGCGAAGCCGGAACCTCTCTCCATGAAGCAGGGCCATCTTCCAGGCGTCGCGGGTTAGGATACGGCTGTAGGCGTGTCCGCACCGCATTCATGAGGAGGTTCCAGCCATGGACCACCGTACCAGCATCGGCCTCGACGTGCACGCTCGAACGATAGCCGCCGCGGCGTTCGTCCACGAGACCGGGGAGGTCCTCGAGCGCTCGTTCGGCTACGACCCCGCCGCGGTCGCCTCGTGGGCGGCGGCGCTCCCGCAGCCGGCCCGCGCGGTCTACGAGTCGGGCCCGACCGGCTTCGACCTGAAGCGCGCGCTCGACGCGCTCGGGCTGCCCTGCGCCGTGGGCGCGGTGGGCAAGATGCTCAGGCCCTCCGGCGACCGGGTCAAGACCGACGGGCGCGACGCGGCGCTCCTCGCCCGCATGCTCGCCGTGGGCAACGTGGTCGAGGTCCACTGCCCGACGCCGGAGCAGGAGGCCGCCCGCGACCTCGCCCGGGCCCGGGCCGACGCCCGCGCCGACCTCATGGCCGCGCGCAACCGGCTCTCCAAGATGCTGCTGAGGAAGGGGCTCGTCTACCCCGGCAGGACCGCCTGGACGAAGGCCCACCGGGAGCGGCTGCGCTCGATCGAGCTGCCGCTTCCGCCCGAGAGGCTCGTCATGGAGGAGTACCTGCAGCAGGTGGTCGCCTGCGAGGAGCGCCGCGACCGGCTCGACGCCGCGATCGCGGAGCTGGCGGCGGGTCCGGCGTGGGCCCCGGTCGTCTCCCGCATCGCCGCCGTGCGCGGCGTCGGGACCGTGACGGCCTTCTCCGTCGCGGCCGAGGTGGGCGACTTCTCCCGCTTCCCCTCGGCGCCGGCGTTCATGTCCTTCCTCGGCCTGGTGCCCTCGGAGGACTCGAGCGGGGGGAGGGTCTCGCGGGGCCCCATCACGCGCACGGGCAACAAGCACGTCCGCACGCTGCTCGTCGAGGCCGCCTGGCACCACGCGCGCCGGCGCAGCCCGCTGTCGCCGACCGAGATCGCCAAGCGCTCGGGGATAGGCCCCGAGGCCGCGCGCATCGCCGCCGAGGCGAACCGGCGCCTGCACTCCAAGGCGGTGAGGCTCAGGAGGAGGAAGGTCGCGGCGGGCAAGGCCAACGTCGCCGTGGCCCGCGAGCTCGCGGGCTTCGTCTGGGCGCTGGCCGTCTGCGAGGGCTGACCCGCACCGACGCCCCGGGGCGCCCGGGAGGGCGGCGAGAGGGAGATCCGCGGTCGCGCTATGCGCAGCCCCCCGGGGCCATGCGCGCTGTTAGAAAGCGGGATCCCGCGCCGGACAGATCGGAATGCGCTACCCAACGCGCGGATGTCAGACTGGAAAGATCGCCGAAGCCGTCTGGCTCAACGCCCCGAGGGGCGCCCGGGATCGGACATAGAAGGGACCCGCCCGCAGGAGGAGACGCGGGCGGGTCCCCCATTGCCTCTTGACAAATGAAATTACATATCAGCGCGATTGCCTCTACATGGGTTCCCTCCGGTATACCTTCGCTTGTTGCGAAGTTTTTATCCGCGGCATTCGTTTATGCAGGTGCGACACTTGCAATCTGTAAGCTCAACAAGTCGATTCACCCTGAACTGCGAATGCTGCTTGGAGACAGAGTGTGTGGAATTCTGCGGATTGACTAGCGGTATAAGGCAAGGAAGGAGCAGCTTGTGCCATCGGTAACTACATGGACAAAAATGTATAAATACAAATGGTTGAACAGGATTGCGAGATGGGCTGTTCTTAGAAAAGGCGCTGATATCCCTCAACGCGTGCAAATCGGGTCTGGAGTTACCTTTCCTCATAACGCACTTGGAACAGTAATCCACCCTGCGACCATATTAGAAGATGATGTGAAGGTCTATCAAAACGTCACCATAGGACGAGGCGATATCTGGAAGCCATACGATAAATCTAACGAGTTATCGTTCCGGATTAAGAAAGGTGCGGTGCTCTGTGCCGGATGCAAAGTAATTGCCTCTAAAGGGCAACTTGCTGTCGGCAAAAATACGATCATCGCAGCAAACGCAGTGTTGCTGCAATCTACTGGCGATAATGAAGTATGGGGGGGTACCCGCTCGCAAGTTAAAGGATTTGTAAATGAGAGCTTCGCTCGACATCTATTTACATAAAGAATGTCCTTCATGACAAGAAGCGAGAATCTCCGAGATTGAAAGGGTCGACAATGTAAACAAGCGTCTTTTGGACTGGAGGCTGGGACTCTACTCTTAAGGCTTTTGCAGCTTGCGGAAAGGCAAATCAATATCAAACCCTTTTATATCAAGGATCTAGCACGAAAGAGCGCTGAAATCGAAGTTGCTCGTATGACTGAGATTCTAGATCAAATTAAGAGGTGAAAAGCGTCGGGGGGCAAGGCGGAGATTCAGCCGCTTGAGGTTGTCGAAAGAGATTTCGTTTTGCGGCAACTCGCGAACCGAGGGATAAGCGAAGCTTGGGGTCGATTGCATAACGAGTTTCAACTGGGAGAGCAGTACGAATGGTTTGCTCTCTACTGCAACGCGATGGGGACCCAGATAGAGTGCAGTCTCGAGCGCAGCAAAGCAATGCAGGTCATCTACGCACAATGCAGGCTCGTCCCATCCAACGGCGATGATATCGGCGGACGGTTGTACGTCCTTTCAAAGGAAGGACAGCCCTCCAGCGACGGATATATCGTCTTTCAGAACCTGCTTCTTGGAATTACCGATACCACTAAAGAAGAAGCCAAAAGCTATGCGGAGGCTCACGGCTGGCTCGACATCATGAAACGGACTTAGTTCTGTTTCAACCCGATAGAA
>CAVALS010000278.1:0-2837 GCA_963589385.1 Bacteroidaceae bacterium | reverse complement strand
TATGTGGCCGACGGCAAAAACGGCAGAGCGCTGAAGCTGGATATGAACGGCGTTATTCAGCGGGAATACACCAAGCCGGACAGCGCCGCTTATACGTCCGACACCCGCCTGCTCAGGATCGTCGAGCGCATGGTCGACGGCGAGCAGCCGAGCCCCAGGCGCGATCTCGAGTCCGATGCCCGGGTTCTCTGCCGGCTGTGGGCACGCCTTCTCGAGCTCGCTCCGGTAAACTTCCCCCGCGTCTCCAAGGTGCTCAAGCTGAGCGACCTGAAGACGCCGGAGGAGGTATTCTCCGATGCGGAAGCAGACGATATTGCCAAGACCGTCCGAGCGGTAGCGGAATCCGAGGTCCAGGTCGTGGAGCTCCTATCCGGCATCAGGGGCACCGCCGACGTGAGGTCCCTCGGCGGCAGCGCATTCGCGGGCACGCTCTCGATGACCTTCGATAAGATCATCAACGACCCCAAGGCGGGCTTCGCCATCGTGGACATCTCCGCGGCGGGCCTTCACGAGAGGGTTTCCACCCTTGGGTAAGACGCTCTTCATAGAGAACGCCCGGAAACTGCGCTATGAGGCCGGGTGAGTCGCCGTTCACCGCGACGGCGACCCCCGCCCCGTTCTGTTGCGGGCCGACGAGCTCGACTGTATCGTTATCGACGGGAAGGCCGCGTTCATATCGACCTACCTTCTCGATGAGCTCGCGGCAAGGGGTTGCAGCGTCATCCTCACCGATAGCCGGCATATGCCGGCATCAATCCTGATGCCGCTAACGGCAGCAACGATCGATACGAATGCCAAAGTCCTCGCGCAGATGTCCTGGGGCGCTTGGCCGCGCAAGATGCTGTGGAAGAAGATCGTCGAGTGCAAGCTGGATAACCAGGCTTCCGTCCTCGAAGGGTCGGGCCATGAACAGGAGGCCGACCTTCTTGCATCCTACGCGAGGGAGGTGCGCGCCGACGATTCGACCGGGCGTGAGGCCGCCGGGGCCCGCCGCTATTTCCAGGCGCTGTTCGGTACCGGTTTCGTCCGGGCACCGCACGCGGACGCGGCCAACAACGCCCTCGACTACGGCTACTCCATCCTGCTCTCGCATACAGCTTGCAGGATCGCGGCGAAGGGTTATCTCAACCAAGTCGGCATCCACCATCACTCCAAGACAAACCCCTACAACCTCGCCTGTGACCTCATGGAGCCGTTCAGGCCCCTGATCGACCGGAAGGTCGAGCTGGAGCGCCCCCGCGAGTTCACGCCGTCCGTGAAGAAGCTCCTTGCGTCCACGCTCGCCGACAGGATTCCATATGGCCATGGGAGCTACCGGGTGTCGGACGCCATCGACCTTTGGGTCGACGGGTGCCTTCGGGTGATGGAAGGGACAGGCGATGCGGATGGGGTTCCGACGCCAGGAATGCCTTGATGGGGAGCGGCGGAGGATAAGGTTCATGAGGATAATCGTCATGTATGACCTCCCCGTAGCCGATATGCAGAACCGCCACGAGTACACAAGGTTCAGGCAGTTTCTCATCAGGGACGGCTATACGAAGCTGCAGAATTCCGTCTACACCCGCCTGGCAGTGGACACCAAGAACGCCGAGGCGGCGATCTTGCGCCTAAAGGCCAACATTCCCGAAGCCGGGCTGGTGCAGGTGCTCAGGGTATCCGAGGTTTCCTTCTGCTCGATGCTCACGCTTTGCGGAAGTCCGTCAGACGAGGGGCATCTTGTTACCGGAGAGGACTTCATCGTCTTATGATCGTCAAGTTAGAAACGATAGGGGAGACAATCAATTTTCCGGATGGGCTCGGAGTCATTTCCTTCGATGAGTTCGACGAGCTATCGCGATGCGCCAAGTCACTTTTGAGAGAAGGGGAGCCAGGCATCGCGATATACCGAGGGGAGAGAAGGCTCAAGCTAAAGGATATCGTCCTTATCGACAGCCTGATAGAGCTCCCGTTCGATGACCGGAGGCTAACCGGTGCCTACACGTCGAAGATGGCGGCCGAGATCGAGGCTTGTGAGCCTCTGGCAACTAAGGCGCATGAGATCAGCACGTGCGTCGGCGAGCTGATTGCAAAATTGGGGGCTTCGCTTCGAACGGATCCGATAGGAGACACGGAGCGGGATATCAAATCATTCGCCAAGTGGCTTTCGCTGTCGCCCCACCGCGATCCAGGTAGTACCCTGCTCAGGAGATTCCTCTCTTTCATGGATTACATTTGCGATACCGGGCTGAGCCCGTCAATTGCCGTAATCGGCCTTATCGACAAGCTCGAGCCGGCTGACGTCTTAGATATAGCCCGAAAGGCGCGGTATGAGGGCCTTGAAATGCTGTTCCTCGAATACCGGGAGGTGAACACAGCCGATATCGAGATTCCGGTATGGCACATAGATAGAGACGGGGTTCTCTTCTCCCGTACCGTTTAAACGACTAAACTGGTACGAGCACCTTGAAATCTCAAATAAGGCTTATTGCTTGACAGCCCGGTTGTCCGATGATCCGGTAGCTGTCAGGTTTTTCCAGAACTCACGCAACCATCCTGTTTCCGGGCGGGAATAGGATGGTTTCCCAAAATTGTCGGAAGCTTTTCTTTCTTTAGATCAACTTTTCAGCTTCAGTAGCTGCTCTTATACGGACTTGTCAGTCGATATCAGTTCTCCGGCTTCGCAGGTACCGCGCTTCGAGCAGTTACTTGCCTGCAGCTCAGGGAATCATGACCATCCCCGGGCTTCGCAGGTACCGCGCTTCGAGCAGTTACTTGCCCGCTCCTCTGGCTTGCATACAAAACAGGTGGCTTCGCAGGTACCGCGCTTCGAGCAGTTACTTGCCACGGCGAGGACGGCC
>CAVALS010000277.1:0-2847 GCA_963589385.1 Bacteroidaceae bacterium | reverse complement strand
ATCCCAAATATGGCTGTTGAGATCATGCACGTTATTGGACTTCTTTTGATAGATCCACAGGATCTCGTCCATGGCAGACTTAAGAGCCGTACGACGCAGGGTGAGCGCGGGGAACTCCTCGCGCAGATCATAGCGCGCCGTGACGCCAAAGTTTTTAATGGTATAGGCAGGGGTGCCGTCCTCCCACACCGGACGGACCTTTTGGCCCTCGGTGGTGGTGCCATGGTCCAAGATATCGCGGCACATGGTTACAAACTGCTGATCAGCTTTGCTCATTGACCCTCCTGTCAGTCGCCTACAAGCGAGATTCATTGTAGCCCAGGCGCACGCGGCCCCACAGCCCAAACATAAGCCCTCATTTTCTGACATATGCCAGAAATTCATTGCGCAAATCTGCACGTTCGCTATTCTATTGTTGACATATGTCAGATAAGGAGTGCACATGGCAGGAAGACGCGAGAAACTGCGCCACGTCGGGATCATCCCCGAATATCGCGGTTTTACCCCCGATGGCCTGGCGAGCGGCGATGCCATCGATATGACAGTCGACGAGCTCGAGGTGCTGCGCCTGTGCGACTTGGAAGGCCTTAACCAAGAGGCAGTCGCTCAACACATGGGCATTGCCCGCACCACGGTGGCGGCAATCTGCAGCCGCGCGCATCGCAAGGTGGCAAATGCGTTGGTCAATGGACGGGCGATTGTCATCGAGGGCGGCAATATCGCATACTCCCCCATCACCACGACAACGGCCGCATGGCCAGCAAAGGAGGTCGACACCATGAGGGTGGCAACCACGTACGACAACGGCAACATCTTTATGCACTTTGGCCGCAGCGAACAGTTCAAGATCTACGACATCCAGGACGGCAAGGTGCTCAACGAGCAGGTCGTAGGCACCGGCGGCACCGGTCACGGCGCCCTGGCGGGCCTGCTCGCCAACGGCGGCGTGGACACGCTCATCTGCGGCGGCATCGGCGGCGGCGCCATCAACGCGCTTACCCAGGCCGGCATTAAGGTCTATGCAGGCGCCCAGGGTAACTGCGACGCATGCGTCGAGGCGCTCATTGCCGGCACGCTCGCACAGACCGGCGAGGCCACCTGCGACTGCCACGGTCACGACCACGAGCACATCCATGAGCACGGCGGATCCTGCGGTTGCCACGGCCATCACGAGAACGAGGGAAACAAGGGCTGCGGCTGCCACTAGCGGCAAATGCTCTGGCGCCAAGACGTGCCATTCGCGCAACAAGCCACACAACGACGAAGGCCGCCTGGAATACCATCCAGGCGGCCTTCGTCATACACGACTCTGCCAGTCGCTACTTTTTATTGCGCATCTGCGCTTCCATCTGGCGCAGCAGGTCCATATCGGACTTGGGGCCGCCCGTTCCCAGGCCACCCATACCGCCCAGACCCATGGCATCTAGGCCGGGAATATTGGGCATGCGCATCTTTTTGCCCTTCTTACCCTTTTTGCCCTTCTTGCCGCCGGCCTGCGCCTGATTGGCCATCGTGCGCATGCGGCCCATCATCTTATTCATCTCGCCCCACTGCTTCATAAGGCTATTGACCTCAGTGGGGGTCACACCGGCGCCCTTGGCGATACGCGCGCGGCGCTGGCCGTTGATGATGGAGGGACGCAGGCGCTCCTCCTTGGTCATCGACATGATAATGGCCTCGTTCTTGTCGAAGATGCCCTCGTCCAAGTTGCCGCCCATCTGGTTGAGCGCGCGCTGGCCACCGGGAAGCATGCCCAGGATACCCTTCATGCCGCCCATCTTTTTGACGGCTTTCATCTGGTCGAGCATATCGTTCATGGTGAAGCCCTCGCGCAGCATACGCTCGGCAGCCTCGAGCTGCTCGGCGTCAGCCGCCTCCTGGGCCTTCTCGATGATGCCGACGACGTCGCCCATGCCCAGAATGCGCTTGGCCATGCGGTCAGGGTAGAACGGCTCCAGCGAATCGGGTTTCTCGCCCATGCTGACGAACTTAATGGGCTTGCCGGTCACCTGGCGCACGGAAAGCGCACCGCCGCCACGAGCATCGCCGTCGAGCTTGGAGATGATCACGCCGTCAAAGTCGGTGCGCTCGGCAAACGTCGAGACAACGTTGACGATGTCCTGGCCGGTCATGGCGTCGACGACCATCAGCACCTGGTCGGCCTTGACGGCCTTCTTGATGTCGACGGCCTCCTGCATCATCTGCTCGTCGATCTGCAGACGACCGGCGGTATCGACGATGACCACGTCGCGCAGGTGGTCGACAGCCTCCTGGATGGCGCCCTTGGCGATATCGACCGGGTGCTCGCCGTCACCGCGGAAGACCGGAACGCCGATCTCGCCACCGAGCGTGGCAAGCTGGTCGGCAGCGGCGGGACGGTAGACGTCGCACGCGGCGAGCAGCGGCGAGCGGCCCTGCTTCTTGAGCAGGTAGGCCAGCTTTACGGCCGCCGTGGTCTTACCGGAGCCCTGCAGGCCCACGAGCATGATGACGTTGGGAATACGGTTGCTAAAGACGAGCTTGCTCTCGGTGGAGCCGAGCATCTCGGTGAGCTCGTCGAGCACAATCTTGACGACGTTTTGCGCCGGCGACAGCGACTCCATGACCTCGGCGGTCATGCAGCGCTCCTTGGTCTTGGCGACAAACTCCTTGACGACCTTAAAGTTGACGTCGGCCTCGAGCAGCGCCATGCGAATGTCGCGCATGGCCGAGGTGATATCGGCCTCGGTCAGTTTACCCTTGCCGCGCAGGCGGTCAAATGTGTCGTTGAGGCGATCGCTCAGAGAATCAAACACTAGTCACTCCTTAATTGGACTCGCCCACCAGGGCGCGGCAGAAATCTTTGGC
>CAVALS010000276.1:0-2854 GCA_963589385.1 Bacteroidaceae bacterium | reverse complement strand
CGCTGTCGAGCCCATTGCAAGGATAAAGACCGATGGCGCGAACGCAACTACCGCCCATAGCTGTGCCGCCTCGGTGGTGGAGAGCTGGGGTGCAGCGCCCTGGCACACGCGTCGCAGGGCGCCGGAAAGGCGGTTGCCCCCATCTTTACCGGAGGGGTTCTCCGGAAGGGGGCCGGCTTCTGACTGCTCACGCTCGATGCGAAGCTTTCTTGCCGTCAGGAACAGGATTATTCCCATCAGGACCGCCGGCAGCGCGGGAAGGAGGGCTGCCGGGGAAATCTGCCCGCTCATCGACGGAACCAGAAATCGTCATCGATGTACACGCCGCGCGCGAAGAGCTTTTCGCGGTGCGCCGGGGAGATGCGCTCTCCGGTGGGCATGAACTCTCCGAGCACCTTGCCGTCCTCGGAAAAGCCCGTTTGTTCGAAGCGCATGATGGTGCCCATGGTGATGACGTCGCCCTGCATGCCCTGGACCTCGGCGATTTCGGTAATTTTGCGCGAGCCGTCGATATCGTAGCGGTTGACGAAAATGACGAAGTCGATAGCCGAGGCGATGAGCTCCATGATCTGCTCGCTTCGCATCTCCGTTCCCGTCTGCTGGATCATCGAGCGCAGGCGAGTCATGGCCTCGCGCGCGTTGGAGGAGTGGACGGTCGTGAGCGAGCCCTCGTGGCCCGTCATCATCGCCTGGATCATGTCGAACGCCTCGCCGCCGCGGCACTCGCCGACGACGATTCGGTCGGGGCGCTCGCGCAGCGCGTGAATCACGAGCTGCCGGATGGTGATCTCGCCCTCGCCCTCGATGTTGGGTCGGCGAGCTGTCTTGCGCACGACATGGGGCTTCTGGAGGCGCAGCTCGGGCGCATCCTCGATCGTGACGATGCGCTGGTTGTCCGGGATGAAGGACGAGCAGGCGTTGAGGAGCGTCGTCTTGCCCGAACCGGTGCCGCCTGCGATGACGACGTTCATTCGGCCGAGTACGATCGCCTCCATGAACTCAAGCATGCGCTGGTCGAAGGTGCCGAGGGCCATGAGGTCCTCGGGTTCCACCGCATCCGGTCGAAACTTACGGATGTTGAGAATGTTGTGGTCGACGGCGATGCCCTTTGCGGTCGCCGCGACACGGGAGCCGTTGAATATCGCGCCGGGGCGGTTCAGGATGCAGTCGCACAGCGGCTGCGCCTCGTCGCAACGGCGACCGTCGGCTGACGCTATGCGATTGATGATGAACTTTACATGCTCGTCGTCTTCGAAGGCTACGGGGACCCTCTGTAGCAGTCCCGCACGCTCAACCCACACATCGTCCGGGGCGTTCACCATGATCTCGGAGATCGACGTATCCGGAAGCAGCTCCTCGATGGGTCCCAGGTAATATAGGTCGTTGAGCCCGGCCTGGATCACGGCGTTAAAGGAGTCGTCGTCCAGACGCGACCCCTCGGGACTGGAATCAATAATCTCGGCAAGAAGGTCGCGGGCGCGCGAGTCGCGCTGCACATCGCTCTCGGAGGCATCGTTGGCGGCGGTTAGGATTCCCGTCGCCTGACGGACGGCCTCGCGTTCGATGCCGAGCAGATCGCTATTCAGCATTTTGCACCTCCCCCGTCTCGGGAAGGGCCACGAGTCGGATGCCGCTCGCGCTCGAAAGGGCGAGGGCCTGGTCCTCAGTTACCTCGATTGTGACGTTGGAGTAGCCGTCTGACTTGGAACCCGAGAGATTGCCGTCGAGCGCTAGTACGCGAATGGAGTCGGCCACGCGCACGCTGCTCACGACCTGGCCGTCGTTCACGCTCGCGAGAACATCGACCTTGTCGCCGACCGAGAGCAGCGGGGAAAGTCCCGTTGAGCTGTCGAGCGCGACGGTATAGGCAACGTGGCCCTCGGTTACGGCGGTGGTGATGGAAGCGGGTTTCTTTGAGCCGGAGACCGATGAGAGCGAGACGGCGGTTCCCGAGGTCTGCTGTGTGACGGACTGGCGCCCGGCGACATCGGATAACTTCTTCGCGGCGTCCTTGGGCGCAAACGCCGTGGGCACGCTTGCGACCCTAAGGTCTGCCGAAGTGATAACTTCGCCGGGGGCGACATCGCGCGTGACGGTGACTACCTTGACAGTCGACTTCTCGAGACGCGCGAGCTCGCCCTGCGCCTGTGTCCATCGCAAGCCCGAGAAACCGACCGTCACGACTGCGACGGCGATCGCCACGCCGGCGACGGCGGCGAGTCTTCGGTCCTTACGCGTTCCCCCGGCTGCCGGTCCGCGCTGCCTGCGGGCGGTCGAGGCGCCTGCGGTTGACGTGGTCCTCTGGCCGCCCTGTGCGGGTTTGGGGGCTGCGGCGGGCATCTGCGTCGACGTGGTCGCCCCCATGGCGGCCTCCTGCGCCATGGCGCGCTCCAGCTCATGGCCGAGCGCCTGCTTGCGCCCGCGGAGCCGCTCGACGCTGCGCATGCGCCCGGAGTCGATGGCCGTGCGCATTTCCGACTCGACTTGGGCGATTTCTGCCCTTATTTCCTCCTGGGTCCTTTTTTTCATCTCTATGATTCCTTCCTGGGACCTAGGAGTCCCTTAAACGCGAGCGGTGGAAAATGGTTCGCACTCCAGTGCCAGGTGATACTGGCTGCACTTCCCCCCTCCCGCACAAACCATCTCGAAAGCTTTTTTGTTGAGCAGACCGGTCTCTGACGCATCGGGTCGTACATCGGGCCCGAGGGCTCTTCGGCCTGCCGTACTATTCCGACATATAAAGAATCGCCCCGCGCGACGATCTACGCAGGGCGATTTGGTGCCATTGGGTGACAATATGGCGCGCTATGGCGTGTTGGCTGGCGGTTGCCGACCAGTTCAAACGCCGCCAGGG
>CAVALS010000275.1:0-2868 GCA_963589385.1 Bacteroidaceae bacterium | reverse complement strand
TGGGCGCGGCGCTGCGCATCGCGCTTGCCACCCCCGCCAAAACCGCCGCGTCCTGCCTTGGCCGTAAAGGCACGCACGACGTTCTCATCGAGCAACTCATCGGTATCGACATGCTCACGCGGAGCAGCTTCTTCCACAGCAGGCACGTCAACGGAATCCTCGACGACAAAATCTTCGACGGACTCGGCAGGCTGCTCCTGGACATCGCGGATCTCGGCATTGATGGTATAGAACGCCGGGCGCCCGTTAATGCCGCTACCCTCGATCTTGGTCACGATCTTTGCCGCGATAAGCTCATCGCGCATCGCCTTGGTGTCACATTCCTTATCGACGGAGCGGAAAATCTGCGCCAGCGCACTCGACTTAATCTTGAGCGCCTTGCGGCAAAGCAGGTCGTAGGCAACCAGCTTGGCACGCTCAGCAGAAAGCGACGTCTGGCTGCTCAGGCGCTCAGCCAAAGCATCGACATTGTTTTGATTATCGGAATATACCGTCTTGGCCACGGGGCCCCTTTCATATGCACACATATACGTCCATATGGTACAACGCACGAGCCTATCCACGCAAAACATCTGCGAGAACGCCCTTGCGTCACCTATTCTCACAAGAAAAAAGACCGGGTCCGCTTGATTGCGGACCCGGTCTTTCCGAGTCAAATGGATGGGCGATTCAACCCGTCCGACCGACTAGGCCTTGGCGGCCTCGGCGTCGGCGGGAGCCTCGGCGGCAGCGGCGCGACCGTACTCGGCCTTGCCCATCTCGGACCACTCGGGCTCCTCATCAGGCATGGAGCCAGCCTCCTTGCCGAAGAACTCCTTGAGGCAGTTGACGGCGACGATGAGGCCCAGGACCATCAGCAGGACGGCAAAGACGAGCTGCAGGCCCTTGGTGGCGGCGACGGAGACGGCGGCCGTGGTGGCGGTAGCCGGGATGGTGCCGAAGAAGCCGTAGGCCTGGACGGCGGTCATGCAGCCCATGGCGCTCTGGACCAGCGAGGTGAAGGTGCAGCAGAGCAGGAAGGCGACGGGCACGTAGAGCATCCAGCCCTTGCGGCCGGTGCACTTGCAGAACACGGCGAGGGTGATCATGGTCATGCCGCCGAGCAGCTGGTTGGAAGCACCAAAGAGCGGCCAGATGTTGGCATAGCCACCAAAAGCGAGGGCGAGACCGGGAAGCAGGGTGACGACCGTGGCGAACCAGGGGTTGCCGAGGACCTTCATGTAGCCGGCCTTGGACTCGATGGCCAGGGCGTCGTTGGTCTGGGCAAAGAACTCGGAGAACGAGGTGCGGGCGATGCGGGCGACGGCGTCGAGCGAGGTCAGGGCCAGAGCGGAGACGTTCATGGTCATGAAGACGGTAGCGAGCGTGCCGTCAACACCGAAGGCCTGCATACCGCGGGAGATGCCAGCGGCGAAGATCTGGAACGGGGTGGAAGCGACACCGGCGTTGAGGGCGCCGGTACCGGCGGTGTTCATATCGGAGAACATGATGCCGGCAACGATGATGGCAAGGATGCCGACGAAGGACTCGACGATCATTGCGCCGTAACCGACCTTGACGGCGTCCTGCTCCTTCTCGACCTGCTTGGAAGAGGTGCCGGAAGAAACGAGGCTGTGGAAACCGGAGAGAGCACCGCAAGCGACGGAGACGAACAGGACCGGGAACATCATGCCGGAGGCAGTGGAGAAGCCGGTGAAGACCGGAGCGGTGATAGTGGCCTGACCGTTGACGCCCAGGACGACGATGCCGAGGACAGCGCAGACGATCATGACGATCATCATGATGGAAGTGAGGTAGTCACGCGGGGTCTTGAGCATCTGGATGGGCATAGCGCCAGCGAAGACCAGGTAGACCATGACGACGGCGAACCACTGGAACTTATCCAGGTAGACCGGAAACTGCATACCGACGGCGAACATGAGAACCATGAGGACCACGCCGGTGACGAACTCGGCAGCACCGGTAAGGTTGAACTTCTTCTGGGCCCAACCAAAGGCGATAGCGACGAAGGTGAACAGGATGGAGATGGTACCAGCGCAGCCGGCGGCATAGGACTTGGTGAAGTCGATGGCACCGGTAGCAGCACCAGAAGCGTCAACGGCCGGGGTGAACATGAACGTCTTGCAGACCATGTCGGTGAAAGCGGCGATGACGATGATGCAGAACAGCCAGCAGAACAGCAGGAACAGGCGACGGCCGGTCTTGCCGATGTACTTCTCGATGAGCTGAGCGAGCGACTTGCCGTTGTTCTTCATCGAAGCGTACAGGGCGCCAAAGTCGTGGACGGCGCCAAAGAAGATGCCGCCGACGAGGACCCAGAGCACGACGGGCAGCCAGCCAAAGGCCATGGCGACGATCGTACCCGTAACAGGGCCGGCACCGCAGATCGAGCTGAACTGGTGCGAGAACGCGGTGAAGGCGGAGACGGGCGAGAAGCTGTTGCCGTCCTTCATGCGCTTGGCCGGCGTGAGGGCATCCTTGTCAACGCCCCACTTGTTGGCCAGCCAGCGGCCATAGCCCAGATAGCCGCAGGCGAGCACCGCCGCGGCCACAACCATGAGCAAAACTCCGTTCATTACATTTCCTCCTCTAAAAAGAACTTCCTAGACATAAAAAATGAGGGCCGTCGGTTGCGCTCGACGGCCCTCATCTTCATCAGCCGCCCGTTATCGTACGGGCTAGCTGTATGTGCTAACCCGCATCAGATAATTACTACGCTGATAATGTTTAGCTGATGCGTGAACATGTCTAAGAAATCCTCTTCAATCATGACGTGAACGATCCGTGCGTGTTCACATCCCCCAGTGGTTGAAAAGGAGTATGAAACTTTAGTTACCTAAAGTCAACGCAAATTTGTAATGAATTTTC
>CAVALS010000274.1:0-2888 GCA_963589385.1 Bacteroidaceae bacterium | reverse complement strand
CAAAAGGGGCGGCACACAAACTTCTAATCAGCTTTTCAGTAACGAGCACGCGACGACCCAACGCCGGGGCGCAGGGCGGGAGGCCGGATTGCCCTCCCTCAACGCGACCCTGCGGAGCCGTGAGCGGGGAGGGAAGGCAATCCGGCCTCCCGCCCTGCGCTCCGCAGCAGCCAGCGCCAAGCGCTAGTAGTTCACCACCTGCTCCTCAAAGTACGCCTTCGGGTGGTTACAAACCGGGCACACCTCAGGCGCCTCGGCACCAACGTGCAGGTGCCCGCAGTTCAGGCACTTCCACACCTTTACGCCCTCGCGCTCAAACACCTCGCCCGATTCAATGCGCTCAACGAGCTTGTTATAGCGCTCCTCATGGGCCTTCTCGACGGCGGCGACACCGCGGAACTTCTCGGCGATCTCGACAAAGCCCTCCTCCTCGGCGGTCTTGGCGAACTCGTCGTACATCGTGGTCCACTCGTAGTTCTCGCCCGCAGCGGCATCACGCAAGTTGTCCAGGGTGTCGGGAACGGCGCCGTCGTGCAGATACTTAAACCACAGCTTGGCGTGCTCGGACTCGTTGCCAGCCGTCTCGGCAAAGATATTCGAGATCTGAACGTAGCCGTCCTTCTTGGCCTTGGAGGCATAGTAGCGATACTTGGTGTGTGCCTGGGACTCACCGGCAAAAGCGGTCTCAAGGTTCTTCTTGGTTTGGGAATTCTCAAAATCCATAGGTGTACTTCCCTTCAACGCATGCCGCCCGCAGGCTTCGAGCGGCCTCGTCTTTAGGATGCCCTCAAGCCGCGAATTTAAACCTTACAATCCCGTTCTTCAGATTTGAGCGGGCTACACACTCAACCAACGATCGCCCTCGGAGCGGCAAAAGCCCTCGCGCTCCAGATCGGCAAGAATACTTGCAACCAGCTCGCGCTCGACCGACTCTCGGCCGGCTGCCGTCTCCATCTCGTTAACGCCTGTAACAGCTTCATCGAGCGTAATACCTGCCGGCTGGCCATCGCGCGCTGCCAGCAACATGCGCACGATATGCGCGCGCTTTTGGCGACGCGAGCCCTCAAACTTGGACTGACGGCTATAGCCCGCCGACCGCCTGGACGGATTGGGCAGCGTCTTTTTAAGATACGCGCCGTAATCCAGCAACGCGTAATACCACGCGCGCGGCGTGTCGGCATCGTCTTGAGGCGCGGCAAAGGGCGCAATCTCATCCGCCGCCGCACCAGGGGCCGCCGGACAGGCGGCTTGGATCAGCGGCACCAGCTCGCGATCGGGAACAGCCGGTACATCGGGAAAGGAGTGATGCAGAAAGACCGTGCGCACGTTGGTCTCCAGATACACGCCCGGAAGATCAAACGCAAACGACCGGATACCCTGCGCCGTTGCCGGGCCAATACCAGGCAGAGCGACCAAGTCACGCGTCTCACGCGGAAACTCCCCGTCCCAGTCCTCTACAACGCGCTGAGCGGCATTGTGGAGCGCCAGAGCGCGTCGGTTGTAGCCCATCCCCTGCCAAGCGTCCAAAACATCGGAAGGGGCGGCCTGAGCGAGTGCCTGGACAGTCGGAAAGCGATCGAGCCACACCGGCATGCGCGCCTCCACGCGCGGCACCTGCGTCTGCTGCAGCATGACCTCGGAGAGCCAGATGATATACGGGTCGCGCGTGCGGCGCCACGGAAGGTCGCGATAACGCAGGACCCCTTCCGAACGAATCATCGAACGAAAGGGGTCCTGAATCATGGCTATGCTCCTTATGCGGCGCTATTCCTCCCGGTAAGCGCACGCGCAGGTGGCGTACTCGGGAAACGCTTCGCGGTCGGCGAACTTGGGATCGACGGCCGGGAACTGGCGGTGAGCGACGATGTCGCCGAGCGAAACAGAATCGAGGTAGTCGCGCATCAACGCCTGGGCTCCGGCCCACAGGGGATGATAGCAGCACGCGCCCATGCGCGCACAGTCACCATCGGGCGCGGTGCAATCGTTCATAACCATAGGACCCTGAACGGCCTCGACGACCTGGCGGATAGTGACGTCGTCCGGACTGACCTTGAGACGCATGCCGCCGTGGACGCCACGCAGGCTCTCCACAATACCGGCCTGGACCAAACCGTGCTGAATCGAGCGGGCAAACGAATACGGGACATTGACCTCTTCGGCAGCGGTGCGAACAGAAAGCAAACACTCCGGATCCTCAGCAAGCATCGCCAGCATACGAAGGGCGTAATCAGTCTTCCTCGATATGTCCATTTTTCCCCTTTCAAGGAATACGAACAGCTCGAACGAGCTCCGGGGCCGAGCTTGTGTCGAGACGCTAAATGACCGCCAGGACATCCAAATGGTAAATCAGATATCCACTGAGTGCCGCGCTTGGAGCGAAATGCATCAGATGCGGCGCACAGTGCAATTTAGTATAACCTAACCCCCTGTCTCGTTGAACAGGTGTTGCGCAACAAAGCTGTTGTTCAGACAGATATACTTATTAGATTTTACTTGCGTTCCCGAAGGCGCGAGGATTCTGGGCGAAGATGCACCAGGGCGATCGTTCTATCGAAACAAAGTGCATCAAACGCAAAAAGCCACGTCCGAAGACGTGGCTTTAATTGCGTTGGCGGGAAGTACGGGGCTCGAACCCGCGACCTCCGACGTGACAGGCCGGCGCTCTAACCAAACTGAGCTAACTCCCCAGGCAGACGTTCGCGTTTGTTTCCGCTCGCGTGCGCTGCGGGGATTAGTATACACAGAAGTCTGTCCGGCGCGCAACAACTTTTTTGAAAAATTTTTTGGGGCCATCCGGGAGGGCTTCCGGGGCTGAGGGCGGGGGTTAAGTTTGCTGCTCTACAGTCCTGCGCAAGACGGAAAGCACATTAAGTGCTTTCCTTTGCGTG
>CAVALS010000273.1:0-2898 GCA_963589385.1 Bacteroidaceae bacterium | reverse complement strand
CTGAGTTTTACGCGGCCGAGCCGCGTCGCATTATGGAGGTCACCATGGCTGACATTAATCAGATTACCCCCGAGAACTTCGATTCCATCGTTAACGATAGCCTGCCCGTGCTGGTCGATTTTTGGGCACCGTGGTGCGGGCCCTGTCGATCCCTCTCGCCCATCGTTGACGAGGTTGCCGATGAGCTGGCGGGCAAGCTTGCCGTTGCCAAATGCAACGTCGACGACAACCAGGACCTGGCCATGAAGTATGGCGTCATGAGCATCCCCACGCTGATTGTGTTTAAGAACGGCGAGGAGATTGACCGCTCGGTTGGCGCTCTGCCCAAGGCGAGGCTGCAGGCGCTGCTGGAGAAGCATCTGTAATACGCTTGTTACTTACCCGCCGTCTATGAGCGCTTTTGCACCGCTCGCCGGACTTCTGGGTGCACCGTGTGCGACCACGGATAGTATGGTAGTCACAAACAGCCCCCAGTGAACGGGTGCGGGTCACACAGACTCGCACCCGTTTTCTTATGCAGCTGCGCGCAGAGCGGGCGTAGTAAAATTTGAACCACTGAACTGCCCCATACAAAAGGAGATTTCCCATGCATGATGTTGGAATGAACATGAGCCAGCTTGCCATGAGCGTCAAGCAGGTCGACGACACCATCGAGCTTGCTCACGAGTGGAGCCATCAGCTGCTGCATGCGACCGAGAACTTTGATATGGAGCGCATCGGCGCCAAGCTCGAGGCAGCCATGGCCGCGCTGCACGAGGCCCACGACGCACTCGAGGGCTACGAAGAGGCCATCGAGGCCGACCACAACTCCGTCGGCTCCGTGAAGCTGGTGTAAGGTGACCGAACACGAGCACGGCTGCGGGTACGAGCACGAGCATCCGCACGGGGCGGACGGTGACGCGGGCTGCCACTGTAGTGGCTCCGGCTCCGAGCTGGTCCGCTTTTCGGTTACCGCACCGGACGACTTGCTGCGCCGTTTTGACGAACAGATCGCGCGCCGCGGCGACGTGGCCAACCGCTCCGAGGCCGTGCGCGACCTGATTCGCGCCTCGATCGCCAAGGAGCAGATGCGCACGCCCGACGAGCATGTTATCGGGTCGCTCACCATGATCTACGACCACCATACCGGCGACCTGACGCGCCGTCTGGACGAAGTGCAGCACGACTACACCGACGAGATTGTCTCGACCATGCACGTGCATCTGGACCACCACAACTGCCTGGAGATTCTGGCACTCAAGGGTCGCGGTAAACGCGTCTACGAGCTGGCGGACCGGTTGCTGGGGCTGCGCGGCGTTAAGCACGGCGAGCTCACCTGCGCCGCCACCAAGCAAAGCTTGGGGCTCTAACAACACGCACTTCAATGAAGGGGAGCCACATGCGGCATGTGCATATTCATGTGACGGGCATTGTGCAGGGCGTTGGCATGCGGCCATTTGTGTATCGCGAGGCTATGGCGCATGGCATTTGCGGCTGGGTGCTCAACGCGGGCGATGGCGTGCACATCGAGGCGCATGCTTCGGTCGAGGCACTCGACGGCTTTGTCGCCGCGCTGTCGGAGCACGCGCCTGCCGCAGCCCGCGTTGAGCATGTCGCTGTTGCAGACCTGAAGCCCGACACTTGGGATGCCGACGATGAACAGGGCTTTCGCATTGTGGCGTCGCAGGATCAAACTGCCCACACGACGCTCATCTCCCCCGATATCGCCACCTGTGACGACTGCCTGCGCGAACTGTTCGACCCCGCCGACCGACGCTATCACTACCCCTTTATCAACTGCACCAACTGCGGGCCGCGCTTTACCATCATCCGGTCGCTGCCTTATGACCGAGCGGCCACGTCGATGGATTGCTTTCCCATGTGCCCCGAGTGCGCCGCAGAGTATGGCGACCCGCTTGACCGGCGCTTTCACGCGCAGCCCGATGCCTGCTTTGACTGCGGGCCACATATTACCTGGCGCGAGGCGGCGGGCGACATGGAGCTCAAGGGCTCAGGGACGACGCCAGCCGTCGGCAGCACGCGCGAAACCAGCGATGCCATTATTGACCGCTGTGTCGAGCTGCTGGCCAGCGGCGGTATTGTCGCCATCAAGGGCCTGGGCGGATTCCATCTGGCCTGTAACGCCGCCAATGAGCAGGCGGTGATCGAGCTGCGCCGTCGCAAGCGCCGCAGCAACAAGCCGCTTGCCGTTATGGTGCTCAGCCTTGCCGATACTGAACGCCTGTGCCATGTCGATGATGCCGAGCGCGGCTTGCTAACCGGTAGCATCCGCCCCATCGTGCTGTTGCGCCGGCGTGCTGTTGGCGAGGGAGATTCCCCCGACGCCCTTACACTCGCACCATCCGTCGCGCACGATCTACCCGAGCTCGGCGTCATGCTCCCCTATACACCGCTTCAGCATCTGCTGCTTGCAGCTGCCGCGTCGCATGACATGCACGCGCTGGTCATGACCAGCGGAAACCTGAGCGAGGAACCTATCGAGACCGACGATGCCCCTGCATGGGAACATCTTGTTGCCGCCGGCATCGCCGACGCGCTACTTGGCAACGACCGTGCGATTCTCTCGCGCTACGACGACTCCGTGGTACGTGTGGTCGACGGCACCGTCATGCCCGTGCGTCGCGCACGCGGATATGCGCCGCAACCGTTGTCGTTGCCGGCGCTCGACGGCACTGCACCCTGCGTGCTCGCCTGCGGCCCACAGCAAAAGGCAACGATCGCATTCACGCGCGAGGACGCGAGCGGCGAGGCAGCCTGTTTTATGTCGCAGCATATTGGCGATGTCGAAAACGGCGGGGCCTTCGATGCCTGGAACGCCGCACGCATACGCTTGGAAGACCTTTTTGACTTGACGCCCGCCGCGCTGGCCTGCGACTTGCACCCCAGCTATCTATCGAG
>CAVALS010000272.1:0-2901 GCA_963589385.1 Bacteroidaceae bacterium | reverse complement strand
CCGTGGGCGTGGTCGAGATCGTCATGAACGCCCGTACCATCGTGGCCACGACGGGTTCCATTACGCCGTATGTGGTTGCCGCGCTGTTCTATCTGGTCATCACCCTGCCGCTTGCTCGCTTGGTGAGCGGTCTTGAGGCGAGGCTTCTGGGGACGGCCGAAACCAAGAAGAAGCGTCCCGCCAAGAGCGCTGGACAGGTCGTCGCGACGCCCGCCGACCACATCGCCGGTCTGTAAGGAGGTCCTATCATGAGCGAAACCAATAACTCGAACGAGGTCGTCGTTAGCATCAAGAACCTCCAAAAGGCCTTTGGCGATAACGTGGTCCTGCGCGACATCGATCTGGATGTGCATAAGGGCGAGGTCGTCGTAGTCCTGGGTCCCTCGGGCTCGGGCAAGTCGACGATGCTTCGTTGCATCAATCGTCTGGAGCATCCCACGAGCGGCTCGATTGTCGTTGAGGGCGTGGATGTGTGCGCCAAGGGCGTCGACCTCAATAAGGTGCGCACGCACTTGGGTATGGTGTTTCAGCAGTTCAACCTGTTCCCGCACCTGTCGGTCAAAAAGAACGTCATGCTCGCGCAGCAGAAGGTGCTCAAGCGCAGCAAGGAAGAGGCCGAGAAGATTGCCGTCGAGGAGTTGACCAAGGTCGGTCTTGCCGAGCGCATCGACTTTATGCCGAGTCAGCTTTCGGGCGGTCAGCAGCAGCGCGTGGCCATCGCCCGCGCCCTGTCGATGAATCCGCACGTGATGCTCTTTGACGAGGCCACCTCGGCGCTCGACCCTGAGCTCGTGCGCGACGTCCTGGGCGTCATGCGCGACCTGGCGCGCGACGGTATGACCATGATCGTCGTGACGCACGAGATGGGCTTTGCCCGCGATGTCGCCGACCGCGTCGTCTTTATGGACGGCGGCGTCATTGTGGAAGAGGGTACGCCGAGCGAGGTCTTCGACCATCCCAAGAGCGAGCGCACCAAGGCGTTCTTGGGCAATATCTCGTAGCCGGTTGATGTAACTGCCGTTACAAAAGAGCGGGGGCTGGACTTGAATCCAGCCCCCGCTCTTTTGTAGGGATGGGGATGCGCTTTGATGCAGGCTTTTTTGGAGGCCCTGGGTTCGTTACGCGAGCTCGGCTCCGAGGGCCTTGCAAGCGGTCTCGCCCTCATCGTCGGGCGCATCGTAGCAAATGACGGAATCGACGACGTTGACGCCCGCCTCGTCGGCATCGGCCTTCCAGTTATCCATCCACTCGCCCTCGGCCCACGAGTAGGAGCCAAAGAGGACGACCTTCTTATCGCCGAGGATCTCCTTGACCTCGTCCCACATCGGCTGGAACTCGTCATACTCAAGCTCCTCGGAACCCATGGCGGGGCAGCCGAAGGCAATGGCGTCATAGCCGGCGGCCTTGTCTGCGGAGAAGTCGGCGCAGGAGATGACTTCTGCCTCGGCGCCGGCATCGGTTGCGCCCTCGGCAACGAAGTTTGCCATGGCCTCGGTGTTGCCTGTACCGCTCCAGTAGACGACGGCGATCTTGCTCATATGTTTTCCTTTCGGTTGTGCGGCGTGCGGCCGCGTTTTGTATGCTCTATCGGGTTGCCTGGACAAGTTGTCCCAGGGTGCAGCCCTGTTGATAGATGTAGGTAAGGTATTGCGTGCATGCACGATAGGAATCGAAGGTCGTGAGCGCCTGCTCAACGTTTGTGTATACCTTCCAGGCGCCAAAGACCTTATAGTTTTCGCCGTGCTGGACGATAAACTGATGGACATCTTCGTAGGGATAGCCCAAAAAATAACCAATTTCGTGGGGAAACTCGCACATGCACCCCGTATCGCAGTGCCTATTTCGCGCGAGTACGCAGACGCTGCCGTCATAGGCGCTTTCTGCGGCATTGCTGCTTGCCAGAGTGATGCGCGCGGCGAGATGCACCAGGGATGCGGGCAGGTTGCGGACATCGTAACCTTCGGCAACAAGCGCCGTCGTGGCGTGGGGGTCGGAGAGGTATCGCATGAGGTCCGCAGGGCGGTACACATAGATGAGCGCTCCGCAGGGGCGCCAGACCAAAACGCTCATATGGATCCCGAGCGGCTGGAGCTCGCGGTTGCATTGGGCTATGACGGCGAGCAAGCGAGAGCGTCGCTCTTCGATAAGGACGACGCCGGGTTTTCCGTTTTGGTTGGCGTAAACGCCGGGATAGGTAAAGAGCGATGCCGGCTTGATTCCCGCGAGCGTGGGGGAGCAGTTGCGCACGACTGCTGCCTGAAACGTTGGGATGTCTATGGTTCGAGTCACGGCGCTCCTTACGAATCTAAACTGTTAGCCTAGGAAAACTTATACACGAAAGTAAGCCATGGTCAACAAAAAAGTTTGAAGAGGGAAACTAATTGACCGAACGGACATGATTTTGGGTTAAGATGAGGACACCCCATGGGGGTATCTAGAAATTAGGGCTACTTGAAAGGGGAACGCATGAGTGACTTGATCAACCCTGCGAATCTCATCGTGTTGGCCGTTATTGTCGTTGGCATGTTCTTTGGCCTGCGTCGCATTGTCGCTTCGACACACGGAAAGAGCTGCTGCAGCGATGGCGCGAGCGGTAAGAAGGCCAAGAAGGTAGTAGTTGCGGATACCGATCCGTCCCACTATCCCTATAGCGATGAGCTGCTCATCGGCGGCATGAGCTGTGACGGCTGCGCTCAGAACGTAGCCAATGCCCTCAATGCGCTGGATGGCGTGTGGGCAACGGTGACGTATGCGGACCACACGGCACGCGTGCGCTCTAAGCAGCCGGTTGATCGTGGTGTCCTCGAGACGGTCGTGAAAGACGCGGGCTACTACGTCATGACACTGTAAGCGCCGCCCTGGATGCGCGTCCTTGTCTAGGCTCGTCCGCGTAGCTCAATG
>CAVALS010000271.1:0-2902 GCA_963589385.1 Bacteroidaceae bacterium | reverse complement strand
GGCACGAAGGTCGAGACGTCACCACCAAACGAGGCGATCTGCCGCACCGCGGAGGACGAGAGGTACCCGTACTCCGGGCTGCTCATAACGAAGATGCTCTCGAGCTCCGGGTCGAGCCGGTAGTTGAGGTCGGCCTGCTGCAGCTCGTACTCAAAGTCGGTCATGGCACGCAGACCCTTGACCACGGCTCCTGCTCCCTGTTCGCGGGCAAAGTCGACCAAGAGCCCGGTGAAGGGCAGCACCTCGACGCCGTCAATATCACCGAGCGCCTCACGGGCCAGCGCCACGCGCTCGTCGAGCATAAACGTGGTGCCGACGCCGTTTTTGCCCTGCGACTCGGCAACAGCCACGATCACGCTGGGAAAGATGCGGCGGGCGCGGCGGATCACATCGATATGGCCAAACGTGATGGGATCAAAGGTGCCCGGGACGATTACGCGATTGATGGTGTCACTCATGAGCATCCTCCTGAAACGTCGTGGCATCGTTGTTGTCAGCATCGGTGCCGGCGCTATCGCCCTCACCATCGTCATCGCCGACCCAACGAAGCAGGTCGACCGAGGTAATGCCGTAGCGCTTCTCACGTACAGTCTCAAAGCCTGCCGGATGCGCGCCCGCATCGGCGGCGGCATGCTCAAACAGGGCATAAGCGCCAGGTGCAAGTAAACCCTGCTGAGCCAGGTTCTGCAGCAGTTCCTCGACCGGCTCGGCACCAAAAGCATAGGGCGGGTCGAGCAGGACCAGATCAAAGGGGCCGCCCGGCACGCGGCCGCGCGAGGCGCTCGCCAGCACGTCACCCGTCACCACGCGCCAGCGCGCACGGTCACGGCAGAGCGACTCGATATTCTTGGTAATGAGCCGCGCGGCGTTGCGATCGATCTCGAACGTCGTGAGTGAGCGGGCCCCACGAGAGAGCATCTCTAACCCTAAGGCACCGGAGCCGCCAAAGGCGTCCAGCACGCGGACCTCGTCCAGATCGAAGTCGAATGCCGACATGACCATAGATGCGCACGACTCGCGCACGCGATCAGTCGTGGGGCGGGTGACATCGCGACCACGGGGCTCCTCGATCTTACGACCGCGCCATTCGCCGCCGATGATTCTCATCCTCCGCTGACCTCCTTAAAAATATGTCGATAACGCATGGCGACCGCGTCGCGCAGGGGGCGCGTCGCCACGGAGTCAAGTGTACAAGCATACCGCAAGAGATCGACCGCGTCCAAATGGGCCCACTCGATCAGCTCCTCGTCGGCATCCAGGTCGACAAAGCGCAGGGTCACACCGCCGTGCTGGCGGTACCCCAGGATTTCGCCCTCATGGCGCAGGCGCAGGTCCATCTGGGCGAGTGTAAAGCCATCAGAGGTTTTTTCGAGCGATTGCAGGCGATCTTGCGCTGCCGAAGCGCCACCGTTGCCCTTGGAGTGCGTCATGACCAGGCACGTGCCCGACACGCTGCCACGGCCCACGCGACCGCGCAGCTGGTGCAGGGCAGCCAACCCAAAGCGCTCGCCGTTCTCGATGACCATGACGGTGGCGTTAGGCACGTCGACGCCCACCTCGACCACCGTAGTCGAAACGAGCACGTCGATCTCGCCACGCTTGAAGGCGTCGATCACACGATCCTTCTCCCCCGCCGGCATGCGGCCGTGAAGGCGCTCGATGACAAGACCCGGCAACGCCAGACGCAGGCGATCGAGCTCGGTTGCCGTATCGTGCAGCGGCACGGGGACCGTCACGCGGCCCTCGTCGTCGCGGGCGATACCAGGTACGTCTTCCAGCTCATCGGCCGAATCACTCGGCTCCACAAGTGGGCAAATCACGTAGGCCTGCTGGCCCTTTGCATGCGCCTCGCGGATGGCGCCATAGGCGAGGTCGCGGCTCGACTCGGTGAGCACGCGTGTCGTCACGCCAGCGCCAGGGACGGGCCGATGGCGGATGATACTCGTGTCCAGATCGCCGTAGACCGAAAGCGCCAGCGTACGCGGGATTGGCGTTGCCGTCATAACGAGCAGATCGGCACCGGGGCCCTTCGCGCGTAGGGCGTTACGTTGGCCGACGCCAAACCGGTGCTGCTCGTCGATGACGACAAGCGACAGATGCTTGAACGCAACGTCATCCGAAAGGACCGCGTGTGTTCCAAAGAGGACGTCGAGCTCGCCCGATTTCAGCTGAGCATGGATGCGCTCGCGCCCTGAGGCCGGCGTGGCACCCGTCAGAAGCGCCCAGGACATGCCGGCCTGCGAGAGCAGAGGGCCGGTCTTATCGGCATATTGGCGCGCCAGCACGCCCGTGGGCGCCATAACGCAGGCCTGCGTGCCGCTATCGGCAGCCACAGCTAGCGCGCAGGCGGCAACGGCGGTCTTACCGGTACCGACATCGCCCAGCAGCAGGCGGTTCATCACGCGCCCACCATCGCACATATCGCGCAGGATATCCTGGAACGCGGCCTCCTGCTCGTCGCTCAGCGAAAACGGCAGGGCCTGCTTGAGCGCGGCCAGGTGCTCGCCCGCGGTGTGGGCATAGGGCACCACATCGACCAGGCCGCCGTCATTGCGCAGGCGCAGCGCCAGCTGCAGGTAGAGGCACTCCTCGTATGCCAGGCGACGACGCGCGATGTCGCGCTCGACCATACTCGATGGAAAATGGATTGAGCGCAGTGCGCGGGCATTGCTCATCAGGCGGCGCTTGACGCGCAAGCGTGCAGGAATAGGATCAAAGGGATTGCCGACGACCTCGAGCGCGCCGCTTACGATGCGGCGCATCCACGCCTGGCTCACGCCATCACTCACGTAATGGACCGGCAGGATGGTGCCTGCGGCACGCCCGTCCTCGAGCTTTTCAAAGTGCGGCGAGGCCATCTGCTTAAAGCCGTAGGCAAACTCGACCTTGCCCATCACGGCCA
>CAVALS010000270.1:0-2930 GCA_963589385.1 Bacteroidaceae bacterium | reverse complement strand
TTCTGCCTGAGTTCCACACCGACTTCGTCTTCGCCTTCCTGTCCGAGACCTTTGGTTTTTGCGGTTCCTTTTTTCTCCTGTGCCTCTACGTGCTGTTGATCTTTTCGACGATTCGCGTCGCCTTTAAGTGTGAGTCGCTGTTCCTGCGTCTGTCGTGCGTAGGTATCGTCGGCATGTGGGCATTCCAGACCTTCGAGAACATCGGCATGTGCATCGGCATGATGCCGATTACCGGTATTCCGCTACCGTTTATTAGCTTTGGTTCGTCTTCGATGATGATCCAACTGCTGACGGTGGGTATCGTACAATCCATATGGCGGCATCGTTCGGGCGCCGCGTAACCGCTGGAGGGGTTTGCTATGAAAATTCCCGTAGATAAGCTGACCCGCGCTTTTAAGATGGGCGCGTCCGTTAAGAAGGATTCCGATACGCCGGTGCGCGTCTCGGTCTATCTGGATTCGTCCGCCTCGCGCTTTCTGGCCGAGACGGTGCGTGACGCCTTTGTGCCGCAGACGACCTCGGGCATTGTGCGCGTCGAGCGTCTGGGGGAGGAGCGAATTGCTCCAAAGACCGATACCGATGTGGTGCTGGTGCTCTCGTGTGGTTCCGACCGCTTGGAGAGTGCCGTGCAGGAGCTCGTGATCGCCGGTGCGCCCGTGTGCGTGCTTGCCGAGTCTGCTGTGGAGGTGCCGTTTATCGAGGAGTCCACGCCCATGCTCGGCGTGGTAGCGGCAACCGATAAGACGTATCTGCTCGAGACGCTTGCCCGCTGGATTCTCGATCGCACCGACAAGGAAACGGCCTTTGCGGCGAACTTTGCCTTCATGCGCATCGCGGCGGCCAATCGTATCATCACCTCGTGCGCGCTCACCAATATGGCGACCGGTGCGCTGGTGTTTTTGCCGGGCGCCGATTATCCCGTTATGGCGCTGGCGCAGGTGGGCATGCTCTTTGAGCTCGCTGCCGTCTTTGGACGCGGCATTAAGCCCGAGCGCGGCTACGAGGTCGCGGGCGTGCTTGTCGGCGGCTTGGTGATCCGCGCGGTCACCCGCGCGCTCGTCAAGCAGACGCCGCATATTGGGTTTGCCGTCAAGGCGCTCACTGCTGCCGCGGGCACCTATGGCATGGGCCGTGCGCTCGTTTCGCTCTACGAGCGCGATGTCGACTACAGCCGTGCCAACGAGGCGGTCACTGCCACGTTCTCCCGCGTTCGCAATCTGGTGACCACGGTCGCGGGCGCTACCCGTCCCATGGCGTCCTATCAGGACGCATCAGATCTCGCTGCTTAGGGGTTTTCCGTTGCGCGTTCCGTACCAAGATTGTTTTCATTTAATTGAGCCGTTGCTCGCCAAGGTCGAGAAGCCGAGTCGCTATATCGATCACGAGTGGGGCACGCTTTCCAAGGCCGATGCCGACTACCGTTGCTGCCTGATCTACCCGGATGTGTACGAGGTCGGTCTGCCCAACCAGGGTATTGCCATCCTCTACAACATCCTTAACCAGGCCGAGGGCATCTCCTGCGAGCGTGGCTATGTGCCGTGGCCCGATATGGGTGACGCCATGCGCGAGGCGGGTATTCCGCTGCTGTCGCTCGAGGGTGCAGCGCCGGTCGCTTCGTTTGATATTGTCGGCCTGCATGTTCCGCACGAGATGGCGGTGACGAACTTCCTCGAGGCTCTCGACCTCGCTGGCATTCCGCTGTTGGCGGCCGACCGCACCGTGGACGACCCCATTATCATCGCCGGCGGCCCCTCGGTGTACAACCCCGAGCCGTACGCGGCCTTCTTCGATGTTATCCTCATCGGCGAGGGCGAGGAATCGCTGCTCGAGACCTGCCAGCTGCATCGCCGTCTGCGTGACGAAGGAGTCCCGCGCGCGCAGATTGTCGAGCAGCTTGCATCCGTTGCCGGCAACTACGTGCCGTCGCTCTATGAGGTTTGTCACGACGAGCCCTGCTCGCCGCATGGCTACACTGTGCCGCGTGAAGGCAAGGATGCGCCGACGGTGGTCTTCAAGCGCGTCGTCGAGGATTTCGGCGCCACGAATCCGTTGTCGCAGTCGTGTGTGCCCTATGCGCAGCTGGTCCACGACCGCCTGTCTATCGAGATCCTGCGCGGCTGCGCCCGCGGCTGTCGTTTTTGCCAGGCCGGCATGACGTATCGCCCGGTGCGCGAGCGCTCGGCCGACCAGATCGTCTCGTCGGTGATTCAGGGTCTGGAAAAGACCGGCTATGACGAGGTGTCGCTGACCTCGCTCTCCACGACCGACCACTCCTGCATTCGCGACGTGCTCGGCAGGCTCAACCGTCGCCTGGAGGATACGGGTATTCGCGTGTCTATTCCGTCGCAGCGCCTGGATTCGTTTGGCGTGGATATGGCCGAGTCGGTCGCCGGCGAAAAGAAGGGCGGCCTGACGTTCGCGCCCGAGGCCGGCAGCCAGCGCATGCGCGATATCATTAACAAGAACGTGACCGAGGAGGACCTGGACCGTGCGGCCAAGGCGGCCTTCGAGGCCGGTTGGAACCGCATGAAGCTCTACTTTATGATGGGCCTTCCCGGCGAGCGCGACGAGGACATCGTGGCCATCGCCAATCTGGCCGATCACGTGCTGGAACTCGGTCGTTCCGTGGTGCCCAAGGCTCGTCGCGGCTCGATTTCGGTGTCGATCTCGGTTTCGGTCTTTATCCCCAAAGCTGCCACGCCGTTCCAGTGGTGCCCGCAGCTCGACTACGATGACGTCAAGCGTCGCCAGAAGCTGCTTATCACGAGCGTTCGCAACCGTGCCGTCCGCGTGCATTACCACGATGCCGAGACTTCGCTCATCGAGGCCGCGCTGTCCCGCGCCGGTCGCGACATGACGCCCGTCATCATCGATGCTTGGCGCTCGGGCTCTCGCTTTGACGCCTGGGTAGAGCATTTCTCGCTCGATAA
>CAVALS010000269.1:0-2953 GCA_963589385.1 Bacteroidaceae bacterium | reverse complement strand
AGCGCCGCCAAGCGCCCATCGGCACCGGCACGCCAAAGCCCCGCGATTGCCAGCACGATGGAAAGCAGCGCCACCGTGACGATGGCGTATTCCACAGTCGCTTGGGCAACCTCTTCACGCAGAACGTCATGCATTTCACGATCCCTCCTTTGAGCTTATTGTTTGCGGGACCAGACGCACGGCGCGCAGACGACACGAAGCATCGCCGGTATCCGCGGCAACCGTCACCATATCGACCCAGCCGCGCCCATCGCGCACGATGGCGCCCCATACGTTGCCCTTAATATCGAGATAGCCGCTCAGGGCGAGCTGGGCCGTTGGCACCTCGCGGTAGGCGCGTAACATATCCGCCGCTGCCTCGGTCATCGGTCGGTCCTCGGACCATGCAAGCCGGACCACAATCGCGTTGTCCTCAGGCGAATCCGTCGCAGTGCCAGACCGCTTGTCGAGCGTCCGCAGAAAGGTTTGCGCCGTGACAGCGACATCCGAATCGTCCGCATCTCGCATCTCATCTTTTTGAGACGCCACCGCCGAATCTGGGCCCGAATCGAAGGCGGCCCCAGGACGCTGCTGCCGCGCGGCGTTAAGCCCCCAAAGCACCGCCGCTATCGCCACGGTCAGGCAAGCAAACACCAGCAGCACCCCGATGGGGCGCTCGCCCTCTACAGGCTGTTGATGCCCTCGCTGATAGCGTTCCATAGATCTTGGACCTTACCTTTAAATGCAACGATGGCAATAATCGCGATCACCACGAGCACGCCCACCAAAATGGCGTACTCGGTGGTACCCTGCGCGCTCTCCTCCTGCAACAGCTCCTTGGCATGCTGGCGAGCGCGGATCGCCCGGCAAAAAGCCCAGCTCCAAGCCTTGTCAGCAACTTCGACCATCGTGTTCATGTATTCCTCCCTACATCATCCCGCCTGCTCCCAGCAGCGGGCCCAATATGGACAGAAGCAACGCCGGCAAGATGAGCGTGCCGGTGGGAATCAGCAGCTTGACGGGCGCACGCTCAATCTCGCGCTCGACCGCGGCGCGATGAGCCGCACGGATCTCGCGACTTTGAGCGGCCAGCGTCTCGGCAAGTGGGGCACCCAGGGCGAGTGCCTGCCCCACCGTGATGGCAAAGGTCTCGAGCGCTCGCACGTCCAGGTCGCGCGCGGCGGCCAACAACTCGTCCTCACGCGTGCCCACGCCCACCTGCCACGCCATGCAGGCCCGCTCAAGGCGAAGAGCCAGCACTGACCGGCGGTTGGCGCAGAAAATCTCAAGCGCCGCATCAAACGAAAGACCGGCCGAAAGACCCAAGCGCACAACATCGATCATCTCGGACACTTCGCCGAGCGAAACTCGCGCCGGGCCGCCCGCTCCAACCGCGCCCTTCACTCGCGCGGTCAGGGCATCGACCACCGAGCGACCCGCGGCAGCGACCAGCACCGCCTCGCGCTTGCAGGCCCCTGCGATCTTGCGCGCATCCGCCCGATCCAAACCCGTCGCGACAAATACACTCAGGGCGCACAGGCAAGCCGCAACTGCAACCGGGGCGCTCATAGCTCCACCCTCATAATGCGCCGGATAACCACCAGGGCAACGGCGTTGAGGGCAAGACCCAGCACCACAGCGCCCGCGCCGGCAGGCGTCGCAAGACCGCGACGAAAATCTGCCGAAAGCAGCACCAACACCGCGCACATGCCCGCCGGCATCGCCGCGACCATATGCGCAGACATGCGAGCCTGCGACGTCTTAACATCCAGGCGGCGCTTGAGCTCAATACGCTCCCCCACCATGCTCGACGCCTCGGACAGTAAGTCGGCAAGCGGAGCGCCGGTGCGCTGAGACACCTTAAGCGCCAAGGTCACAAGCGAAAGACCGGGGGCGTCGATGCGCGCGAGCAAGTCATCGAGCGCGTCGGTCGCCGAGATGCCGCAATCGATCGCCGCCGCCACCCGCAAAAACTCGGTATGCACCGGCTCTTGCGCATGAGCGCCCACAAAGCGCATGCCCTGGGCCAGCGAATGTCCCGAGGCAAGCGACATGGAAAGTGCGGTAAACGCCTCGGGCATGGCCTCTTCTGCATCGTGTTGCTCGCGCCGGCTCTCAAAGCCATCCCGAGCGGCGCCAACGGCAATCGGAACAACAAGTCCCAAGGCAAATCCGAGGGGCGATAACGACACCATCGTTAGTAAAACGCAGCAGACACCGCTCGATAGCAGCAGAAACGCCAAACGCCCCGAAGCATCTTCGATCACGAGGCCAAGGCGATGCGCCGGAGCCAGCGATGCCCACGAACGGGCGATCTTTTTCAGCAGATCGTTTTCCACCAGCTCACGCGGCAGCCTCTCTGCCACCGTCTCGAGCGTCTGACGCGCCAGCTCCGCCGGCGGCACCTGCGGCACACGAGGTTCCGCCCCGCACGCCGTCGCAACAGAAAACCCTGCCAAACCCCCTACGACGAGGGGCACAGCGACCTCCATTCGTCCACCTCCTCTTGTGTGAGCGTCCCCGACCGCAGGCCTTCTGCAATAAACGGCGGCTCGCGGTCAAGCGTCCAGGTGCGCTCGGCGGTATCGAACGTCACGTAGCGCTCAAGCTCAACGCCGCCCGACGCGCCACGTCGCACCCCCGAATAGGAGGACACGAAACGCCTGCCATCGGCGTGGCGCTCGGACATCACGATGCCGTCGAGCGCCATGGCAATCTGCTCCTCGATGAGCTCGCTCGGCAGATCGATGCCATAACGTGCAAGCAACGTCAGACGCACCACGGTCTCCTGTTCTGAGCCCGCATGAAGTGTGGTGAGCGACCCGTCGTGGCCCGTGTTCATGGCCTGCAACATGTCGCAGCACTCGGCACCGCGCACCTCGCCCACCACGATGCGGTCGGGGCGCATGCGCAGGGCATTGGTCACCAGGTCGCGGATCGTCACCGCGCCCTCGCCCTCAATTGAAGCCTCGCG
>CAVALS010000268.1:0-2964 GCA_963589385.1 Bacteroidaceae bacterium | reverse complement strand
AATCAAAACGAGAATAGGCACAATAAGGTCGAACACTTTGCCCTTATTGGACACTTCCATTCCCTTGAACTGAGCTTCGGCCTTATTCGCCTCAAACGCTTCAGCGAGCTCGGTCTCTTCCGCAATAACGGTCGCAGGCAAATCGTAGACGGACTGCGGGTTATTCTTCACGGCGATTTTAGCAGCGGTGCGCTCGGTGGCAACGCTCAGGCGCGTATCGCCCTCGACCTCGTCGGGATGGGTGATTACTTTGCCCGGGTTGGCGGCAGCAACTTCCTCGGCCTCGGCGGAACCATACTTCGCGGCAGCCTCTTCGGCCTTCTTCATGGGACCAAAATCCAATCCAATGAAAGCGACGAAGAACACAAACACGATAGTCGCGAGCGCATAGAAGTTATACGGAATCGACTGCACGAACAGATTGAAGCCGTCATCGCCCAGATAGCCGCCAACGGCAACCGCCCACGAAGACACCGGGGCGATAATGCACACGGGTGCCGCGCTCGAGTCGATAAGCCATGCCAGCTTTTCGTGGCTCATACGGAAACGGTCAGTGATAGGACGCATGACCGCGCCAACCGTTAGGCAGTTGAAATAGTCGTCCACAAAAATGAGAATACCCAAAACGGCAGTCATCACGCGGGCGAGGCGAGCGCTCTTCACATGCTGCGAAACCCATGCACCGTACGCACGGGAGCCGCCGGCAATAGCAATAAGCACAACAAGCGCACCCAACAACGCCAAGAACAGCAGCAGCGCGCCGTTGTTGGCAATTTGCTCACCCATCATTTGGGGAACCAGGCAGAACGCATCAACGAGCGAGCCGAATCCAACGCCATCGATGGTGAAGGTATAAATCACCATGCCAACAAAAACGCCAATCGTGAGGGAGGAATACACCTCCTTCGTAAGAAGCGCCAATCCGAGCGCCAAAAGCGGGGGCACAATAGACCATATGCCCGTGTCAATGAGCGCAAAACCTTCCATTATCCACTCCTTCATAAGTGGACGCGCTTTCACCTCTTCCCAAAATGCCCGGCAAACGGAGCATCGGCGAAAGCGCGCCCGCTCAACATATGTAGAGAAGAGTATACCCCGCCTTGACCAGGCGAGGTATAGAAGAAGCTCATAACATGGGAACGGTTGAATAATCGGGCGGAATGCTCGTCCCCAATCGTGAACAGGACCTTATTTTTTCACCGATGTCTATCAATACCGCAAAATGCGGCCCCCTAGCAAATCGATTGACGACAACGAACTACTCCAAACTAAGGTCAAGCAACGTATTGGCGTTGCGATACAAAATATCACGCAACTCACTATCCGTCAGGCCAATGTGAGCGAGCCTCGTCAAAAAGTCCGCAGTATCCTCCCAGGGAGAATCGGTGCCAAACAAAATGCGCCTCGTGCCATATTCCCGTATAATGCGCAGGAAATCGTCGTTGGAAATGTGACCAATCTGGAAAGCCGTGTCCATATACCCGGGCCATTCAGGATGCAGCTCGGGCGGATGCGTGAAGTCGGGCACGCTACCGCCCAAATGAGCCAAAACCGTTCGCTCGTAAGGGAATTTATTAAAGAAACGATCAATTTCAACGGGCGAACAATCCCAATCAGGGCCAACCGTCGGGTAATCAATGCCCGAGCCCGTATGAAACAGGATGACCATGTTCTCTTCGATGGCAGCCTCGTATATAGGAAACATTTTAGGGTCGCTCATTTTGAAATGCTGATTCACCGGATGCAACTTCATGCCCTTAAAGCCCAATTTCGCGCACCGATGAATCTCGGCGACAGGGTCATCCATATCGCGCACCACGCTCATGAACGGAACGATATCAGGATCATCGGTATAATCCTGCAGCCAATCATTGAATTGCGGCACCTGACGAGGATTCGTAGGCACGGGAAGAATCACCGATTTTGTAACGCCAAGCTCGCGCTTTCGCTCCCGAACGCCATCGAGCGTACCGGGATTAAACGCCGTAGCACCGAAGTTGTCTCCGAAATAAGCACGCATACGAGGCGCAAAACTATCGACCCATGCATGAGTGTGGACATCGACAATTGGGCAATCGGGAAGAACCCCCGTCCCCGCCCCTTCAGTCGGTCGAGTGTGACGAAAATGCCAAATAGGCCAGCCATTTGCCTCGGGGTGGTCGGCATCATGGAGATGCTTCTCGTCCTCCAGAATCACTTTTGCAGGCGTCCATCCCTGGTCGGGATAAAGACGCCCATGAACCTCATGCACTTTCCAGGTCATAGTCATCCCCTATCGACTCACTAAGGGAAAATAGTATCCAATTCCACAAAACAAGAAACGGACGAAACGCGGTTTTTGCCCAAAAACGAAGAAAGGGGCCGCGCGGCCCCCGAAAAGGAAAAAGGGCCGAAAGGCCCTGGATATATGCGGAAGCGCCCTGCATGAGCGCGACGCCCTGTCCTCCCGCAGCCTGGCGCTGCAGTACTTTCGGCGAAGGCGGGCTTAACTGCCGAGTTCGGAATGGGATCGGGTGATCCCCGCCTCTGTGGTCGCGCTCATGCAGGGCGCTCTCGCCCGCACGCCGGAAGCCCGGCGCCCTCAGGGCCGCATGGCGACCGAAGCGAAGGATCCATCCGTTCCAGGCCCCGCCCTCCCTCGCTGGGAGGATGGGTGCAAGGGCTCGTCCTATTAGTACCGCTCGCCTGAACGCCTCGCGGCGCTTGCAGCTGCGGCCTATCTACCACGTGTTCTGCATGGGGACTTACCGAAGGGAGAACTCATCTCGGAGACGGCTTCCCGCTTAGATGCCTTCAGCGGTTATCCGTTCCGGGCGTGGCTAGCCGGCCGTGCCGTTGGTCGACAACCGGGACACCAGAGGCCCGTCCGCCCCGGTCCTCTCGTACTAGGGGCAGCCCTCCTCAATTCTCCTGCGCCCGCGGAGGATAGGGACCGAACTGTCTCACGACGTTCTGAACCCAGCT
>CAVALS010000267.1:0-2999 GCA_963589385.1 Bacteroidaceae bacterium | reverse complement strand
TCACGCTCATCTTGCCCGTGTTGACCAGCTCAGTGAGCACGAGCGACAGCGAAGTCTCGAGGCCAATCATTCCAAAGGGCGCGAGCTCGAACTCGCGGGCCTTCTCCCACGGGGTGTGGGGAGCGTGGTCGGTAACGATAGCGTCGACGGTACCGTCGATGACACCCTGACGGATGGCCTCGGCATCCTCGTCAGTGCGCAGCGGCGGATTGACCTTGAGCGAGGTGTTGTAGGTCTCGTCCAGGTCGTTCTCGGTCAGGAACATGTGGTGCGGGGTGGCCTCGCAGGTCACCTGGACACCGGCAGCCTTACCGGCACGCACGAGCTCCAGGCCATGAGCGGTGGAGATGTGCTGGATGTGCAGCTTGGCACCGGTCAGCTTGGCAATCTCGATGTCGCGGGCAATCTGAAGCTCCTCGCCGGCGGCCGGCCAACCCTCGAGGGCCAGACGGGTCGAGACCTTGCCCTCGTTGATCTGGCCGTGGCCGACCAGGTCCTCGTCCTGGCAGTGGCTCATAAAGACCTTGCCGAACATCTTGCCGTAGTCCATGCAGCGACGGAGCATGCCCGCGCCCTGCACGCCGCGACCGTCGTCGGTGAAGGCGACGGCGCCGTGGGCGACCATATCACCCATCTCGGACATGGCCTCGCCCTTAAGACCGCGGGTCATGGCGCCCGACGGATAGACGCGGCAGTGACCGACCTCGGCAGCACGGGACTTGACGAACTCCACGACGGTGCCGTTATCGGTGACGGGATCGGTGTTGGGCATGGCGCACACGCCGGTAAAGCCGCCCTTGGCAGCAGCGCGGGTGCCGCTCTCGATGTCCTCTTTGACCTCGTAGCCGGGCTCACGAAGGTGAACGTGCATATCCACCAGGCCGGGGACGAGGTACTTGCCGGAAAGGTCGCGGACCTCGGCTCCCTCGACGGCGAGATTCTCGCCGACCTCGGCGATCTTATCGCCGTCAATCAGGACGTCAACGACACCGTCAAGCTCGACGGACGGGTCGACGACGTGGGCATTCTTAAGAAGCAAGGCCATTATCGGCACCTCCAAGCAGCAGATACAGGATAGCCATACGCACGCAGATACCGGCGTAGACCTGCTCCAGGATGACGGAGCGTTGCGGGTGGTCGGCCATATAGGAGTCGAACTCGACGCCGCGGTTGATGGGGCCCGGGTGGCAGATGATCGCATCGGGCTTCATGAGCTTCTCACGGTCCTTGGTCAGACCGAAGAGCTTGTGGTACTCACGAATGGTCGGGAACGGGGCACCCTCGAGGCGCTCCTGCTGCACGCGCAGCATGTAGACGACGTCCAGCTCGGGCAGGACGGAATCGAGGTCGCTCGTCACGTGGTCGCAGCCCAGGACCTCGGGCGCCGGCGGCAGCAGCGTGCCGGGGGCGACGGCGTAGGTCTCGCAGCCCATGATCTTAAGGGCGGGGATCAGCGAACCGCAAACACGGGAGTGCGCGATATCGCCGACGACGGCGACCTTCAGACCGTGGAAGTCGCCCTTGTGCTCCCAGATGGTGTACAGGTCGAGCAGGGCCTGCGTGGGATGGTTGTGCTTGCCGTCGCCGGCGCAGATGACGCTCGCGGGCGAGTTCTGCGTGACGATGTAGGGAGCACCGGCGTGCTTATCTCGCACGACGATGCAGTCGATCTTATAGGCGTTGAGGGTCTCGACGGTGTCGACGAGGCTCTCGCCCTTGACCGTGGAGGTCGAGGAGCCGCCAAAGTTGAGGCTGTCGGCCGAAAGACGCTTCTCGGCGAGCTCGAAGGAGCTGCGGGTGCGCGTCGAGGGCTCGTTGAACATGTTGACGATGGTCTTGCCCTTGAGCGTGGGGACCTTCTTGATCGCACGCTCGTTGACCTCGGAGAACGCCTTGGCGGTCTCGAGGATGAGCTTGATGTCCTCTTCGGAGTACTCGGTAATGTCGATCAGGTGCTTATGGTTGAACGTCACGGTACTACTCACCTCCCAGCGGCGCGGAGCCCACGTGGGAACCCGGCGCGACGTCGTTAATCTCGACAGCGGTGTGGCCGTCGACTTCCTTCATATATAGGTGCACGTTCTCCTCATGCGACGAGGGAACGTTCTTGCCGACAAAGTCCGGCGAGATGGGGAGCTCGCGGTGGCCGCGGTCAACGAGGACTGCCAGCTCGATGCGGCTCGGACGGCCCAGGTCCATGACGGCGTCGAGAGCGGCGCGAATGGTACGGCCCGTATACAGGATGTCGTCCACCAGCACGACGCGCTTGCCGTCGACGCTAAAGGGAATGTTGGTGGCGTGGATCGCGGGAGCGAAATTGGTAGCGTAGTCATCGCGGTAGAAGCTGATGTCGAGGCTGCCGAGCGGAACGTCGACGCCCTCGATCTCCTTGATCTCCTCGGCGAGCTTCTTTGCCAGAAGGTCGCCGCGCGTGACGATGCCGACCAGAGCGAGGTCTTCACAGCCCTCGTTGCGCTCGAGAATCTCGTGCGCGATGCGGGTCATCGCTCGATTGACGGCGGTCTCGTCCATGATGACCGCCTTGGGGGAAGTCGTGCCCATCGATCTCCTTCCTCACATGTCTTGACTGCTGACACAGTCAAAAAAATAGATGCCCGACCGCTCAAAGCGGACCAGACACCCACAGGAAGGGCTGCTCTTTGGCAGCTATGTAATTCCATGTGGGTATCTCGTACCCCTTTAATGGTCAAGGGATAGTGTAGCCAACCTCGAGCTTAATTGCGAGCATAAATACAGGGCAATCCGTAAACGGAGCCCAATGCTCAATAAACCTATATATATTTGTGGGACGAGCTTGAAAACGTACGCACGAGCTGGCATAATCCCCTCTGCTGCACGCAAATCGGATCTACGTCCAGGGCCGTGGCGTGAGCACTATCGCCAAAAGAGAAATATCTCTGTGTAGATTACGCACAGGGAGCTGCTTCTGTGCTATAGTTCAGGCTTGTTTGTTAACGCGACATGTTCGTTTGTCGCCC
>CAVALS010000266.1:0-3019 GCA_963589385.1 Bacteroidaceae bacterium | reverse complement strand
GTAGCGGCCATGTCCGTAAGGATGCTCGGGGTCCGCCGGCTTGCTCGCCAGCTTAAAGCCCAGCACGCTCACGATATTCGAGCTGGCATCGGACAGGTTGTTCATGGCATCCGCCACAATCGAAACCGATCCCGACAGCACACCAATTGCGCCCTTCGCAGCACAAAGCGCAACATTAGCGAGAATACACACCATGCCCGTCAACGTGCCCACGCGCGCACGGTCGCCCTGCGCGCGCTTAACAATCCACTCGACCATCTACATCCGCCCCCACGGTACTGCCTATATATCTATTGCTCAAACGGATTGTAGTGTAGCCACTTTGTCCTTCAGATACAAAAAGGCCGCGACCCACACGGGCCACGGCCTTGGAATGTGGCAAAGGAATCGTCCTTGTGCCGCACAGGTTTACGCGCTTACTTCGGCCGCGCTCTTAGAGGTTTCGGGCAAATCGGCTCCATCCCCCGCCGCCTGCCCCTTCGCCGGCACCACGCCAAAGCAGTAGCTCAGCGCCGCAGACACCGCAAATGCCACGCCGCCGGCAGCACAGCACCACAGCAGATTCGAGATGCCGCCCGTGGCAAAGCCAATGACCATGAGGACATTAGTCATGCCGATGGTATAGGCCGTAACGTGGCCCACGGCTGCAACAAGGCCTCCGACGGCGCCGCCAATGGCCATGCACGTCAGGCACCTGCCATATTTAAAGCCGCAACCGTACAGCGCCGGCTCGCTTACGCCGCCAAGAACACCCGAGATTGAGTAGCCCAGCATGAGCGCCTTCTCGTCCTTATCCGCAACGCGGAGCGACGCGCCAAAAGGCATGCCCCAAACGGCGAACGTCGCCATCGTCGCGGCAATCAGGATGCACGAATCCGTTCCCACACTCATAAACTGCGCGTACGCAAGCGATAGAACGACGTTGCTGACGCCCGCTATCTTTAGGAACTCCCAGCCCGCGGCAAGCCCCATGAGCGTGAGCAGCGACACGATGCCACCGGAATTGCCAAGCATAAACATAAGCTGGCCCAACAGCATGCCCAGATAGCTGCCCGCCGGCGCCGTAATACACAGCGAAACCGGAACCATGACAAGCATGGTCGCAAACGGAACGAACGAAAACGCCACGGCCTTAGGGATAACGCGCTTAAAGAAACACTCCACTCGCCATAGCACGGGCACCGAGATGAGAACCGGAATAACAGTCATCGTGTAATCGTTGACCGGCGCAGGAAGCAGACCATACACGGAAGTCATCGATGCCCCCGTCGTCGATGCGGCATCGACAAGCTTGAGTAAATCGGGTGCAATCAATACGCCGCCCAGCATCATGCCCAGCTGCTCCGAGCAACCGAGCTGGCGGGCGGCCGCCCAACCAAGATAAATGGGCAAAAAGTAGTAGCCGGCGTTATAGAGCCAACTGTAGAACAGGCGATAGATATCGGAATCGGCAGACCACAGGCCCAGCATGCCTTCGCCCATAATGACGGCGGCGGTGCGGAACAACGCCGCGCAAACAATAAACGGCAGCGCCGACATCATGCTTTTGGACAGATAGTCCACCACGGCCATGGCGTTTGATGAAACCGTCGTTGTAAACGAGGTGTTAGAAACTTGTGACATGGAACGCCTTTCCCAATGTGACATGCGGGCTGTCCCTTTGTCACATCGTGCGGTACTGACCGATTGCGCGGTACTTTTCGTAGCGGAGGTTTGTGAGGGTCGCGTCGTCGAGCCGCCCAAGCGCATCGAAGGCATCAAATGCCGAGGACATGACGGCACCGGCGATCTCCTCATGCGACAGGCCCCTATCGTCAACAATGCCGTCGATGATGCCGAGTGTCAGCAGATCGGGGGACGTGAGCTTAAGCGCCTCGGCGGCCTCATTCGCGCGCTCGGTATCCTTCCACAGGATCGACGCACAGGCCTCGGGGCTCACGACCGAATAGGCGGAGCTCAAGAGCATCAGGATGCGGTCGGCCACGGACAGCGCCAGCGCGCCACCAGAGCCGCCCTCGCCTGTCACCACCGAGACAATCGGTGTCTTAAGGCCGCTCATCTCCATGAGATTCTGGGCAATCGCCTCGCCCTGGCCGCGCTCCTCGGCACCGATGCCGCAAAACGCGCCCGAAGTATCGACCAGGCACAGAACCGGTCGACCAAACTTTTCGGCCTGGCGCATAAGGCGACGCGCTTTGCGGTAGCCCTCGGGATGTGCCATACCAAAGTTGCGACGCATGCGCTCTTTGGTCGTGGTGCCGCGCTCGATGGCGATGACCGTTACGGGGCGTCCGTCTTTCCAGCCAATGCCAGCCACCACAGCAGCGTCGTCGCCAAAGTAGCGGTCGCCGTGCAGCTCCACAAATCCATCCAGGCCCAGCGAGATCATCTCGCCTGCCGTGGCGCGATCTGCCGAGCGGGTCTGCTTGACAATCTCGAGCGCGGTTTTTGGTGCGGCCGAGCGCTTAAACAAGTGCCCCAGCTTTTTGCCGCGGCGACCCGTATGCACAATCTCGTGCGGTGCCCCCAGGCCGGGCGCGTGCCCTTCGTGCAGCGCCAGCAACTCGCCTACCGTGAGCGCAATCTCGCCACGCGGAACAACGGCATCGCAAAAGCCGTGCTCCAGCAAAAACTCGGAGCGCTGGAATCCCTTGGGCAGGCGCTTGTGCATGTTCTGCTCGATCACGCGCGGGCCGGCAAACGCCGTCAGGGCATCGGGCTCGGCCAGGATAATGTCGCCCTCCATGGCAAAGCTCGCGGTTACGCCTCCGGTCGTGGGGTCGGTGAGCACCGTGATATACAGGCCGCCCGCCTCGCTGTGGCGCCTAACCGCCGCAGAAATCTTGGCCATCTGCATAAGCGATGTCACGCCCTCTTGCATGCGCGCGCCGCCCGAAACGGTAAAGCCGACAACCGGCAATCCCAGCTCGGTCGCACGCTCAAATGCGCGACAGATCTTCTCGCCCACCACGGAGCCCATCGAGCCCATCATAAAGTTGGCATCCATAAAGAAGAGTGC
>CAVALS010000265.1:0-3038 GCA_963589385.1 Bacteroidaceae bacterium | reverse complement strand
CCACTACCTATGACGCGATACAAAAGAAAGGTGTTTGCCCATGCAGGCACAGAAGGCGGAGGGAACCCGCGACCTTATCGGCGCCGAGATGCGCGCCTGGCAAAAGATGCAGCAGATTGCGGCCGGCGTGTTCGAGCCGTTTGGTTTTAAACCCATCGAGACGCCCGCGATCGAGCAGGTTGACGTGTTTGTCCACGGTATCGGCCAGTCGACCGACGTCGTGCGCAAGGAAATGTTCCGCGTGTTCAGCGGTGCCAACCTGGAGCGCGTCTTTACCGAGGGCACCGACACCAAACTCAAGCCCAAGCAGCGCCTGGCACTTCGCCCCGAGGGCACGGCCGGCGTGGTGCGCGCCGTCGTCGAGAACAATCTGGTGCCCCAGGGCTCCACGCCGTTTAAGGCTTACTACGCCGAGGCCATGTTCCGCGGCGAGCGTCCCCAGAAGGGCCGCCTGCGCCAGTTCCACCAGGTGGGCATCGAGTGGCTCGGCGCTCCCGATCCGGCGGCAGACGCCGAGTGCATCATCATGCTCATGGAGTTCTACAAGCGCCTGGGCTTCGATCTTTCCAAGCTTCGTCTGCTCATCAACTCGATGGGTGACGCCCAGTGCCGTCCGGCTTATCGCGAGCAGGTTAAGCAGTTCATCCTCGATCACGCCGACGAGATGTGCGATGAGTGCCGCGAGCGCGCCGAGCTCAACCCGCTGCGTGCCTTCGACTGCAAGAACGACCACTGCCGCGAGATCATGGCCGAGGCTCCGCTGATGGGTGACAACCTGTGCGATGAGTGCCGCGAGCACTACGAGCAGGTCAAGCGCTATCTGGATGCCGCCGGTATCGAGTATGTCGAGGATCCCACCTTGGTGCGCGGCCTGGACTACTACACCCGTACTGTCTTTGAGGTCGAGGCCCCTGGCGCCGGCGTCGGCTCCATCGGCGGCGGCGGCCGCTACGATGGCCTGGTCGAGCTCGAGGGTGGCAAGCCCACGGCGGGCGTCGGCTTTGCTGTCGGTTTTGAGCGCGCCCTGCTGGCCCTGCAGGCCTTTGGCAGCGATTTGGGTGCCGATGAGGCCCCGTGCGTCTATGTCGCCAACGCCGGCAAGGAGCTGCGTCAGAACGTCTTTGCCATTACGCAGGAGCTTCGCGCCGCAGGTATCGTGACCGAGGCCGACTATCAGGGTCGTTCGCTCAAGGCCCAGTTTAAGCAAGCCGATAAGGTAGGCGCCAAGCTCATCTTGGTCCTGGGTGGCGACGAGCTTGCCGCCGGCAAGGTCAAAGTGCGCGACATGCAGAGCCATGACGAGGTGCTCGCCGATCTGGACAACGTCGTCGAGGCGGTTCGCGAGCGCCTGTAGCGCATCTTTTTGAGCTTCGGGCCTGCTAACGTGCCCTGCTCATGGAGAGCGATTGTTACGGGGGTGTTTCGCTTTTATGCGGAATGCCCCCGTTTACGTATGCCGCCCACCGAGAAATACGACCATTTAGGGCAAAAACCTTTGCAATGCAGAAAATACTTTTGTGTGGTAAAGCGCAATCAGTGTCGAAAGTATTTCTCAAGCGCCTATAATGAATACCGCATGTTACGTGCATAGAAGGAGGAATGGGAGGAAACGTGGCTGAGAACCTAAGCAACCAGTCTGTACCCGAAGCCGCGGCGCGCGTCGCTGCCGTGGTCAACCGCCTCGTTAACCGAATCGGCTCGAATGCCGAGTCCAGGGAGCGTCTCGCCGAGATCGAGATCCCCGAGGAGCTGCGCGACAATCTGGCGCTGTTCTTGCGCCTGGAGCGCCGTGTGCTTAGCGAGTATGATCCCGAGATCGCGGACCTGTTCGACAAGATTTTGACAGCCGAGATTGTGGTCAATGCCGGCAACCCCGGTACCTGCGCTGCCGACGAAGCCGTCGACGAGCAGGGCGTGCCCACCGCCGACGAGCCCACTGCCGTGGCATTTCGTGAGGTCGTCGATTTGATCGACAGCCTGCCGCTCGATAAGCAGCAGGTCATCGTTCGCGCCTTTACGAGCTTTTTCCATCTGGCAAACCTGTCGGAGGAGAACTACCGTGTGGCGCAGCTGCGCGAGCGCGAGGCCGGTGCGTCGACCGATACCGAGGTCGATCCTGCCAACGAGCTTACCGTTGCCTATCACCAGCTGGTGAATGAGCTGGGTGTCGAGGGTGCCAACGAGCTGCTCGACAAGCTCGAGTTCCACCCTGTCTTTACCGCACATCCCACCGAGGCCCGTCGTAAGGCCGTCGAGGGCAAGATCCGCCGTATCTCCAACCTGCTGGAGGAGCGTCCGCGTCTGGGCGGCTCCGACCTGGTGGAGAACGAGCGCCATATGCTGCAGGAGATCGACGCCCTGGTGCGTACGAGTCCCATCGCGCTCAAGAAGCCCACGCCGGTCGAGGAAGCCGATACCATCATCGACATCTTCGATAACACGCTGTTCGACGTTATCCCCGTTATCTATCGTCGTTTTGACGATTGGGTGCTGGGCGACAAGGCCGGTACTGTGCCGCCGCTGTGCCCGGCGTTCTTCCATCCCGGCAGCTGGATCGGTTCCGACCGCGACGGTAACCCCAACGTCACCGCCAAGGTGAGCCGTGAGGTCGCCGCCAAGTACTTTACGCACATGGTGCTCAAGCTCGAGGACAAGTGCCGCCACATCGGCCGCAACCTCACGCTCGAGGCTACCTACAGCAAGCCGTCGGCCGAGCTCATTAACCTGTGGAACCATCAGGTCGAGATGAGCCCTCGTTACACGGCCCGCGCCGAGCTGATCTCCGAGCACGAGCCGCATCGCGCCGTCATGCTCGTCATGGCCGACCGCCTGAACGCCACCGTCCGTCGTATCACCGACACCATGTACCACAGCGCCGACGAGTTCCTGGATGACCTGCGCGTCGTCCAGCGTTCGCTGGCCGCCTGCGGTGCCGTCCGTGCTGCCTACGGCCCGGTCCAGACCATCATCTGGCAGGTTGAGTCCTTCGGCTTCCACATGGTCGAGATGGAGTTCCGTCAGCACTCCGTGGTGCACGC
>CAVALS010000264.1:0-3088 GCA_963589385.1 Bacteroidaceae bacterium | reverse complement strand
ATGTCAGCCATGGTGACCTCCATAATGCGACGCGGCTCGGCCGCGTAAAACTCAGTACGACCGTGCTTATACCCAGCCGCCCGCAAAGCAACCACTCGCGGGCAGCTCTTTTATATAATGGTGGGCACGCAAACGATTGGAGAGCGCATGTCCACGTCACAAAGCCAGAAAAAAGAAGCCATCGCCCAGGCGGCCGAGCAGGAGCTCACATCGCTTGCGGTCCGTGGCGTGCGTATCGCGGGCAACGCGTGCTCGCCGATCGTTCTGGTCAAAGGCGATTTGGACGACGCCGAGCGTTCGGGTGGCGAGCTTGCTGCCGGCCCGGATGGCACGGCGTTGCGCAAGGCGCTTGGGGCCATCGGCTACGCGCCCGAGGATTTTTGCGTGCTGGCAAGCGTCGCCGGCGTGGGTGACGGAGCGGTCGCGGTGGGCGAGACTCTGCCGTGCGAGCTGTTCCGCGAGGCGCTTGAGGCTTTGGATCCCGAGGCGGTGCTACTGCTCGACAACAACGCGGCTGACGCCATGCGCGAGACCTACGCCGATATGCTCGTGGCGATCGATGACTTCGACACCGCCATGCTCAAGCCCGGCTTGGTCGCCCATGTGCAGGGTCGCCGCGTGCTCGCGCTCGACGGTTTTGAGGCGGCGCTAACTGACAAAGCCGCCAAGCAGCGCATGTGGGCATACATCAAGCAGCTGACCCCGGCGGCCGCTCCGCTGTAGCGGATTAGCGCCGGCGAGCGATTGTCTGGCGGGCAAGGCACGCCTCGAGATCGGCGCCGCACTTCTACATCACAGCGCGCAGCTCAAACCGATCGCCGTTAATGCGGAACTGGCAGTTGCCGTTCATGCGTTCGACGGCAAGCTTAATGCTCTTGGTTCCAAAGCCGTGTCCGGTGTGCCCGGCTACGGGCATGCCGTCGACCATGCGCGGCGCGCGGTCAAACGTGTTGGAAACTAACAGCAGCAGCTGGCCGTCCTCTAATCGCAGGTCAAAGTCGACGAATCGCTTTCCTTGGGGTGCGGCGCTTGCAGCGGTGATAGCGTTTTCCAAGGCATTTGAGAGCACGCTAAACAGGTCGGCGTCACCTACGTGGATGGTTTCGGGTACGGCGGCGCGCAGGTTGGCGGTAATGCCGTTTCTATTGATATCCGAGTTAAATGACGAAAGCGCGATGTTTACGGTCTCGTTGGCGCAGAAGCGGCGTACGGCGGTGCGATCGCCGACTTCGCAGAGTTCATCGATGCGTTTGAGCGCCTCGTCGGTGTGGCCCTCCTCAATTAAAGCGGCCAGGCCGCGTAGGAAGTGGCGCATATCGTGGCGAAGAATCGACAGCTCGCGCCCAGATTGACGCCAAGCCTCGAGCTCTTTGATGGCGGCGCTGTCGCGGGTTTCGAGCATCCAGCGCTCTCGCTCGGCGGTTTCCTTTTCTTCGTATTCGCGCAGGTAAACGGCAAGAAACATAAGATAGAAGGCACAGAGCGCAAATGCCAAAAACTCAACCGTCACCACCGAGCCCGAGTGGAACAGCGTGGTGTAGACGTTGGTGGCATAGTCAAAGACGTAATAGACGAGCGGCAGGATTAAAAGGATGCCCAGCTCGGTGGTGCTTTTAATCGCCAAGCGCGGACCGATGTCGCCGGCCCAATGCAACAGGACGGCAAAGACGGCGAGTGTGGTCGCGATGCGCGCCAGATAGTACGCGATCTGAGAATCGGTTGCGGCAAATGCGGCAATGCCCATCCAATTGCTGAACTGGCAGCTCAGATAGGCACTCGTAATGCCGAGTACGGCAAGCAGCGGGCTCAGGCGGTAGCGCGCGCACAAATAGATGACGAGCGGCAGATGCACGACGAGTGGATATACCTGGCGGGCGAAAAGCTCGCCGCCGACGGCATTGGCGAGGCCAAATGCGCATCCAGTTACGGCACCGACCAGCACCAGTTCAAGCGCATGACGCCGGTTGATCTCGACACCGCACAGCGCCGCCGAGGCAAAGACGCCAAAGAGCAGCGTCGTGGCGTGGTGGATTGCCCAAAGGATCATTTCGACCGTGGAGACCATCAGTGTCTCCCACCCTCAAAGCGCACCGCAAAGTAGGCGTCTTGGAATCCCTACTTGCAGCTGCGCGAAAGCGGGATGCACGCGCCCGAGCGCATGACGATGTCCGTGCGGTCAAAGTGATCGATATTGCGCAGGTTGACCTGGTAGCTGCGGTGGCATTTAAAGAAGGTGGCATTTTGCGCCAAACGGTCTTCGACGCTGCGGAACGACTCAAGTGCCTCGATATCGCGTCCGTCGCGCAGGTGGAAGACCACGTGCTTGTTGCGCGCCTCGGCATATTCGATGTCGGACAGGCGCAGGGCGTGGTAGCCAAAGGAAGTTTTGATCACGAGCTCGTCGGTTGCCGCCGGGCGCATGCTCGAAAGCTCGTCGAGCAACTGCGCTAGGCGTTCGTAAGCCACGGGCTTGAGCAGATAATCGAAGGCGCGGACCTCGTAGGACTCCAGTGCAAACTCGGGCGATGAGGTGAGAAACACCAGACGCACGGCGGTATCGGCCTGGCGCAATTCGCGCGCGGTGTCCATGCCGTTGACGAGCGGCATGATCATATCGAGCAAGATGATGTCGGCGCGCGATGCGGCATGGCGGGCCAGCAGGTCCTCGCCGCGCGTGACGAGCGCAACATCGACCGCCGTGCCCGTCTCGCTCGACCAACGGTCGATCATCCGGTGCAGTCTATCTAGAAAAGCGACGTCGTCGTCGCAGGCAATAATCTTGAGCATTCTGAGCCCCCTTAGTAGTTCGATTTTGCCACATTGGGTGCGGACCGCTCGCGGAGGCGTGTCCCATTTGCGCCCCACGTCGCGCAACTCGCGCCGAGCGGTATTGCGGTGGCGAAAGATGCCTCCTGCGCTATCGAGAGCTCGGCTATCCTCAGCTTGCCAGTTCGAAAATGGACCTGCCGCATGATTGAATCTTTATTTCAACTTTACACCTAGGTTTACAGCTGTCTTGTCAGCTGTAAACCTAGGTGTCATACTAAAGCCCCAAGATTCGCCAAAAGAGAGGGGCCTTGATGGCACA
>CAVALS010000263.1:0-3096 GCA_963589385.1 Bacteroidaceae bacterium | reverse complement strand
GCGACGGCACCTGGGTCCCCGTGGAGCGTGCAGAGGGTGAGAAACCCTTCAACTCACAGGAAGCCCTGCTGGAGCGCGCCTATCGCAACGCCGAGGCCGCGCCCGAGCCCGTCATTGAGGCGGAACCTGCCTCCGAGGCCGAGCCGCAGCCAGTAGCACCCAAGGTCCAAGAGGTCCAGGCGACCGTCATTGAGCCCGAGCCTGCACCTGCACCTCAGCCCGATCCGCAGGTCACCAAGCCCGCACCCGAGACGAGCGCCCGTCGCGATAAGCCCGCTGGCAAGACCAAGGCCATCGAGCGCCATCGCCCCGGCCGCGTGCGCATGGGCCTGGGTCTGATCGGCCTGGGTCTTAAGACGCTCATTACCGGCAAGACGAAATAGTCGTTTGTAGAAGCAGTTTGTAGAAGCGCCCCGCATTTGAGGAAAGCCTCGGATGCGGGGCGCTTTTCCCTGCTACCATGGTGCGAACAACAACGCGAATGACAGGCAGGAATATGAAGCTCACTATAGAATCGATGACCTACGGCGCCGACGGGCTGGCGCACGCCGACAACGGCAAGGCCGTCTTTGTGCAGGGTGCCGTGGCAGGCGACACCGTCGAGGCCGAGGTCGTACAGGACGGCAAGTCATTCATGCGCGCCCGCACCACCGAGATTCTGGAGCCAAGCCCCAATCGCATTCAGCCTCCCTGCCCCTTCGTGGGCATCTGCGGCGGCTGCTCGTGGGGCAATCTCTCACGCACGGCACAGCTCGCCGCCAAGGAGCAAAACCTGCGCTCCACGCTCGAGCGCATCGGCAAGTTCGCTCCTGAGCTGGCAGATGAGTTGGTACAGCCCATCTGCCACACCAAGGACGACTGGGGCTACCGCAATAAAATCGAGCTCGAACCGACCGTCGTCAACGGTCGCGTGCGCCTTGGCATGCACGGTGTCGACCCCAGCAAAATCGTGACCGTCGATATGTGTCCGCTGTTCGATAAGCGCTTCCCGAAGGCACTCAAATCGGTCGTCGGCGCACTCAACTATCTAAGCGGCAGCCATGACTTGGGGCTCGAACGCGTGGGCATTCGCGCATCGCGCCGCACCAAGGCACTCGAGGTCGCACTCTGGACGCCCACAGGCTCTTTTCCGCGCTCGCAGGTCTCCCGCGTGCTGGCGGACGCCGCTCATCCTACGAGCATCGTACGCGTGATGAGCAAGGGCGAAAAGAAGGCCCGCCGTGTCTCCAAGGTCGAAATGCTCGCCGGAGAGGGCTCATGGACCGAGAATATCGCCGAGGATCAGATGCGCTTGTCTGCCCCGTCTTTTTTCCAGGTCAATACCAAGGGCGCCGAGATTTTGATCGAGCTCGTCATGGACGCGCTCGATCCTCAGGAAGACGAGCTGGCCGTGGACCTGTACTGTGGTGCCGGCACCTTTACCCTGCCGCTCGCCCGCCGCTGCGATTTTGTCGCCGCCGTCGAGGCTTACGGTCCGGCCGTGCGCGACCTGCGTCGTAACCTCGAGATCAACAAGCTTGATAACGTCGACGTCATTGGCGGAGACGCGGTGCGCGAGTTCCCCGACCAGGATGCCGACATCTTGGTGGTCGACCCGCCGCGCGCAGGCCTCGCCCCCGAGGCGATCGGCCTTATCGCCAGCACGAGTGCCCGCGATGTCGCCTACGTGAGCTGCGACCCGGCCACCCTGGCGCGCGATCTCAAACGCTTTGTCGAAGAAGGCACCTTCTCCCCCGTAAAGATCACGCCAGTCGACCTGTTCCCACAAACCTTCCACTGCGAGACCGTCGTCCACCTTAGGCGCAACTAGCCGCTTAATCATTGCTCAGAAAATCATTGGGAAATCGAGCGTGGCAAGCGGAGGTCTTCGGGGTATAAGACGGCTAATTGTATGCCGCCTATGAAAGGAACCCTCATGCCCAGCGTTGCCGTTCTCGCCGCCGATGGCTTTGAAACTATTGAATGCTTGACCATGGTCGATGTCATGCGTCGCGGCGGCGTGCGTGCCACGCTCGTCTCGATCATGCCCACGCGCGAGGTCGTAAGCTCGCTGCAGATCCCCGTGACCTGCGATGCGCTCTTTGATGAGATCAACTTTGACGAGTACGACTGCGTCGTGCTGCCCGGCGGCCTGCCCGGTGCCACCAACCTGCGCGCAGATCAGCGCGTCTGCGACGTGGTCTGCGAGTTCGCCGCAACCAAGCACGTCGCCGCCATCTGCGCCGCCCCGTTTATCCTGGGCGAGCTCGACCTGCTCGAGGGGCGCCATGCCACGTGCTTCCCTGGCTTTGAGAAAAGCTTCCCCGAAGGCGCCTATACCGGCGAGAAGGTCACGCAAGACGGCAACATCATCACTGCCAGCGGCATGGCACAGTCCCTCCCCTTTGCATTGGAGCTGCTGCGCACGCTCGCCGGCGACAAGGCCGTCGAGAAGGTCGCCGAGGGCATCCAACTATGATTTTGGCTTCGCAATCGCCGCGACGCATAGAGCTGATGCGCGAGGCAGGCTACAACATTCGCGTGATTCCCGCGGATATCGACGAAACGCCCTTTGATGGCGAGGCCCCGCTCACGCTTGTCGAGCGCTTGGCACGCGCCAAGGCGGCTGCCGTTGCTGCCGAGTATGCCGAGCCCAATGAGCTGACGGTCGCGGCCGACACCATCGTCACCTTTGACGGCAAGATTCTGGGCAAGCCGGCAACCGAGGACGAGGCGCGCACTATGCTCCGTGAGCTTTCGGGCCGCACGCACCAGGTCGCAACCGGCGTCTGCATCGTTAAGGCAGGCGATACGGCCGCCCCGCATGCCGCCGAAAGCCTGTCCTTTGTCGATGTGACCGACGTGACGTTCTACGAGCTTACCGATGAGCAGATCGAGCACTACGTCGCCTCGGGCGAACCCATGGACAAGGCCGGAGCCTACGGCATCCAGGGCACAGGCGGTCGCATGCTCGTGCACGATATTTCGGGCGACTTCTACAACGTGGTGGGCTTGCCCATCGCCCGCGTCGCGCGCGCGATCCAAAAACTCTTGTAATTGCATCTGGCGCTGGGTATCCCCCAGCGCCTACAATTTTGCCGTACCGTACGGATCCCG
>CAVALS010000262.1:0-3131 GCA_963589385.1 Bacteroidaceae bacterium | reverse complement strand
TCTTCTTTGGCTCCAACCCCAACCTTGTCTGCGGCATCGTGCTCGAGTACAGCGTGCCCGTGGCCGTCACCGCTTTTATGTGGATCAGCATGTTCGGCGGCAACGGCCCGCTCGCGCTCACCATCATCCTGACGTCCTCGGTTATCTCCCCTGTGACGATTCCGCTCACGCTTAAGCTCTTGCTGGGTGCCACCGTCTCGATCGATGTGCCGAGCATGATGCAGGACATGGCCTTTATGATCGCCATCCCCGCCGTGCTCGGCATCGTGATCAACGAGCTCACGCGTGGATGGGGACACGAGAAGCTCTCCCCCGCGCTCTCGCCCGCCTGCAAGTTCATGATGATGGGCGTTATCGCCTCCAACTCCACCGCCATGAGCGAGTACGTGCTGCACATGAACGCGGTGCGCCTGGAAGTCGCCCTCTTTATTTTGACCTTCGCCATCAGCGGCTTTGTCGTCGGTTTTCTGGTCGCCCGTGCGCTGCATCTGCCATATAGCGAGACGACTACCATGTGCTTTACCTGCGGCATGCGTAACATCTCTTCGGGCGCCGTCATCGCCACGCAATACTTTCCGGGCGAAGTCGTGTTTCCCGTCATGTGTGGAACGTTGTTTCAGCAGGTGCTCGCCTCGCTTATCGGGCACCTCTTTGAGCGTCTGACCGGCGAGGAGCGCGCCGCCCAGCGCAAGCGTGTCGAGGCCGGCCGCAACGCCATGGCACGCTAGACTGCCCGCATTACGCGGGTGTTAGTCTTACTATACGAGCGTTTCCAGATGCGCACGCAGGCGCTCAGCATCGACATCGAGCGTGGTCTCAGCATTGACCTGGGCCAAACGATAGCCGACAAAGTAGGGCGAAACCACCCAACGCGGCAGCGCCTTGGCAATGGTCCGACCGCCCAGGTGATAGAAGAACAGGTTGTACGACTCTGCGCGACCACCGTGGTGCTCGTTCAGGATATAGCGCAGAGCTACCTGGATCGCATCGGCGAAGAGATCCGCCTCGGCTTGGTCTCTCGTGTCATCGCTGGCAGCGATTCCCTGCGGGGCTGAAACATTGACCTCAAAGAACCCCATAATCGGTTCGGTTGAGATGTTGACCGAGATTCTCTCCTGTTGCCAGACATTTATGCCTTCGAAATTGGCGGAAGTCAGCGAAGCATAACCGTTTTCCTGCTCCAAACCCACAATCTGCATGTGCGGATGAACGAGACTACCGCCCGAGAGCGGACCCTTGTTCTTGTACATGAGAACGCTGCGATACTGTCGGGAGTCAATCATCCGCTGCCAGCAATCCAGAGCAAACCGCATAACATGATGCAGCTCGTCCGGCGCATAGGTCACCAGGTCGGCGTCGTGGTCGGACGACTCAATCAATACGGTCTGGCGAGTGGCCCGCAAGGTCTTAAACTTATTCTCGAGCCAGATGCAGTCACCGTCGCGCCGGATGATATTGGCGAGTTCCTCGGTATCGCAAAAGGGGCACGCGGTGCCGGGGCGGCGGTTGTCGTCGGGCTTACCGCTCGCCTGCCGAACGTCAAATACCAGCGCCACGGGTTATACCTCCAGCGGCACGATCTTGGTGCCATGGAGCTCGGAGACGCCCAGTGCCGCCGCCACGGTATCGCGGTTGGCCGTGGAAATGCCGCCGCCGGGAAGGATGGTCAAGCGGTCGCCCGCATACTCGATCAAGCGGGCCAAGTTTTCGAAGTTGTCCTCGATCGGCGTACCGGCAGCGCCACCATGCGTCAGGATGCGTGTGATGCCGCAGTCGGCGAGTGTGTCAATCGCGTCGAGCTGAGCCTCGGGCGAGAGCTGGTCAAATGCCATGTGGAAGGTGATGTCGATGGGCTCACGCTTGCATTCCTCGGTCGCGCAACCCGCAGCCATCACGAGGGCGCCAAGCGTGAGTTCGTCGAGCGCCCTTCCGCCAGCGCAGGGCTTGCAGCAGCCAAAGACCAAGCCGTCAACGCCGGCGCTCACGGCAAGGCCCAGGTCCATCTCCATCATGCGCAGCTCGTCTTGGTTGTAATGAAAGTCACCGCCACGCGGGCGAATCATGCACATCACTCGCGCGTCATGCTCGTGAGCATAGCTGACTGTAGCGCTGATAACGCCGGCAGAAGGCGTGGTGCCACCAACGGCAAGGTTGTCGCACAGCTCGATGCGCTTTGCACCGGCATCGATAGCCGCCGGCACCCGCTCAAAGTTCTCGGCACAAAACTCATACAGCATAGATAGACCCCCAAAGACAGCAGATGTTTTCCGACGGGCATTGTCACACATCCCCATGAAGTTGCGGTGGAATAGGGACTCTTTTGGCCTCTGGAGCCCGTATTCAGTCCCTATTTCACCGCAACTTAAAAAGGGGCGCTGACTGAGATAGTCAGCGCCCCTTTTGTTAGGTGGGTTAGCCTCCGAGGTAGGCTTTGCGGACGTTATCGTCGTGCAGGAGCTCTTGGCCGGTACCGGTCATGGTGATCTTGCCGGTCTCGAGCACGTAGCCGCGCGTGGCGATGGAAAGCGCCATCTGCGCGTTTTGCTCAACCAGAAGCACCGTGGTGCCGGCCTTGTGCAGGTCCTCGACAATCTGGAAGATCTGTTCGATCAGAATCGGTGCCAGACCCATGGAAGGTTCGTCGAGCATAAGCAGTTTGGGGTTACTCATAAGGGCGCGCCCCATAACGAGCATCTGCTGCTCGCCGCCCGAAAGGGTGCCGGCGACCTGGCGACGACGTTCCTTCAGGCGCGGGAACTGCTCGTAGACGCGCTCCAGGCCCGGAGCCACCGTGGACTTGGGCTGTGTATAGGCACCCATCTCCAGGTTCTCCTCGACCGTCATCTGCAAAAAGGCGCGACGACCCTCGGGAACCTGAGCCAGGCCCTTACCAACCAGCTTATCAGCGGGCGTATGGGTAATGTCCTCGCCCATAAACTTGATGGAGCCGGTCTTGGAGCGCAGCAGGCCCGAGACGGTCTTGAGCGTTGTGGACTTGCCGGCACCGTTGGCACCAATCAACGCCACGATCTCACCCTCGTTAACGTTAAAGGAGATGTCCTTGATGGCGTGGATAGCGCCGTACCAGACGTTGATGTTGTAGACGGAAAGCATCGGCTCTGCCATTTAGT
>CAVALS010000261.1:0-3144 GCA_963589385.1 Bacteroidaceae bacterium | reverse complement strand
GCGCTGGGAAGGACCGCGTAACGGTCCAAGAAATCGTCCGCAGTCCCCCTGCCCATCCGGAAAGCCCGTCCCACTTTGGACGCATCCGGGCACGGAACCATCGACCTATCAGGCCTCCCATCAATAAAGAGGCGTCCTCCCGGACGGCGGGGCACGAAGTTCATCGCGAGTTCCGCACGCAAAGAAGGCCACTTAATGTGGCCTTCGTCTTGCGCAGGACTGTAAAGCAGGGAACTTCGTGCCCCGACGCCCGGGAGGACGTTTCATTTAGAAAGATGGACCGACCGCCGTCAGCGATGGGAGCTACTCCCCCAGCACGGCCTTTTTGGCGGCTGCAGCCATGTTGTCCAGATCTTCCTTGGTGGGGTGATCCTTTGCGGCAACCCAGTTGTCGAGCAGCATCTTAAATCGGGCGTTGTCGGGATCTTGCTCGAGCATGGCCTCGTAGCGCTGCTTGACCGCGGGGCCCATCTTGCCCTGGCACATCGCCCAACCCGCAAGCTCGGCATCCCCAGCCAAATTGGAAGTCACGCGATCAATAATCTGCTGGTAATAGCTCTGGTCGGCGCCAAAACCGCAGGTGCCAAACAGGAAGACGCGCTTGCCGTGCAAGGCGGAGAGCAACGCCGCGACCGAAGGCGTGCACGCGCCCTTGTCGCACCAAAAACCGACGAGCACCGTGTCGGCCGCGCAGGCGCCCTGTGCCTCGCGCGCAATCTGCTCCGCATCCGCGTCGTCACTCAACGCCGCGGCATGGACAAACTCAACGCCCGCAGTCTGCAGAGCGCGCTTGATCGCGCCCGAAACCATCCTGGTATTACCGCTCTTGCTGTTAACCACCAAAGAGCACGTCATAGTCACGTTGCCTCGTTTCCCCCAAAACTAAAGCCACTAATGCAATTTATTAGATGAATATCTTAGTACTAACGTGACAGATGTAAACCACCGTCTGTCGATTGATTAATTTGCCCCACGGGCTTGCTTACTGGGCGAATTGGCTGCGGTAGAGTTCGGCGTAGAAGCCGCCTGCCGCTAGCAGCTCGTCGTGCGTGCCGCGCTCGATAATCTGGCCGTCGCGCATCACCAAAATGCAGTCGGCGTTGCGGATGGTGCTCAGGCGATGCGCCACGACAAAGCTTGTGCGGCCAGCCATGAGCTCGTCGAATGCCGCCTGCACCTGCAGCTCGGTACGCGTATCGATGCTCGACGTTGCCTCGTCCAGCAGCAAAATCGCCGGGTCGGTGAGCATGACGCGCGCGATGCACAGCAGCTGTTTTTGACCCTGGCTAAACGTGCCGCCGTCCTCGCCGATCACCGTATCGTAGCCGCCTGGCAGCTGCACGATAAACTTGTGCGCGTGCGCGCGCTTGGCCGCCTCGACAACCTGTTCGCGCGTGGCATCGGGACAACCGTAGGCGATGTTTTCCGCCACCGTGCCCTCGAACAGCCAAGTGTCCTGCAGCACCATGCCAAAGGCGCGGCGCAGGCTTGCGCGCGTGTAGTCACGCGAGGAACGGCCATCGACCGCAATGCGACCGGCATCGATATCGTAAAAACGCAGTAGCAAATTGATGAGCGTCGTCTTGCCACAGCCCGTAGGACCGACCAGGGCAAAGCGCATGCCGGGCTTAGCCTCGATGCAGATGTCCTGCAGCAGCCTGCGGTCGGGCACGTAGCTAAAGTCCACGTGTTCAAAAGTCACCTCGCCCTGCGGGGCGGCAAGCTCTACAGCGTCCGACGCGTCGGGCTCCTGCTCGCGCGCATCGAACAGCGCAAATATGCGGCGCGCCGAGGCGTACGCGGTCTGGATCTGCGTAATGACGTTGGTGACCTCGTTGAACGGCTTGGTGTACTGGTTGGCGTAGGACAGGAAGATCTGCACGCCGCCCACCGTAAGCGCCGCGGGCACGCCCGTGATCACGCCCACGCAGCCGATCACAGCGACCACGGCATAGATGATGTTATTGATAAAACGCGTACCGGGGTTGGAGAGCGAACCCATAAACTGCGCGCACTCGCCCGCGGTGTAGAGCTCGGCATTGAGGGCATCGAAGCGCTGCTGAGCGTTGGGGCCATAGGCAAAGGCGTCGACAAGCTTTTGCTCGCCCACATACTCCTCGATATGACCACCGAGCTGCCCTTGAATGCGCTGCTGAGCCGTAAAGCTCTTGTTGGAGAGCTTGGCAATAGCACCGGCAGCAAAGATGGAAAGCGGCGTGACGAGCACCACCACGAGCGTCATGGTCAGGTTAATGGAGAGCATAAACGCGAGCGTGCCCACGATGGTGATAACGCCGGTGAAAAGCTGGGTAAAACCCTGCAGCAGGCCGTCACCCACCTGATCCACGTCGTTGACCACGCGGCTCATAAGGTCGCCGTGGGCATGGCTGTCGATAAAGCTGAGCGGCATACGGCTGAGCTTGTCGCTCGCCTCCACGCGCATGTCGCGCACCGTCTCGTAGGACAGGCGGTTGACGCAGTAGCCCTGTAGCCACTGGAAGGCCGCAGCACCTACGACGACAATCGCGAGCTTGGTAACGAGCGGCAGCAGTGCGTCAAAGTCCACCTGCCCGGCGGCAACGATCAGGTCGATGCCCTCGCCAATGAGGATGGGCGTGTAGAGCTGCAGAATCACCGAGACGGCAGCACTCAAAAACGATGCCGCAAACGAGACGCGGTGCGGACGGACATAGCCCAGCAGGCGGCGGGTCACCGCACCCACGGGATAGCGCTCGGGATCGCCGGGCTGGCGCGGACCGTCTCCCAGGTCGTTGAGGCTATCGTTGCCGGACACGTTGGCCGTCATCGTGGCGACCGAACCGGAGGAAGTGTACGGATTCATTTAGCAGCCCTCCTTTGCGCAGACGGATGTGGGGACGGTCGGGGCGCCTGGGGCGGGCGCGGGCGCCGTACTCCCCTGCTGACCCTCGAGCTCCTCGCGGCGAAGCTGCGACTGGCAAATCTCGCGGTAGAGCTGGCAGGTCGTGTAGAGCTCATCGTGCGCGCCCAGGCCCGCAACCGAGCCGTGGTCGAGTACGCAGATCATGTCGGCATCGCGAACGGTCGAGACACGTTGGCTCACGATGACGGTCGTGAGCGGCAGCCCGCCCTCGGCGGCACCGCGCACACTGCGCTCGCGGATGG
>CAVALS010000260.1:0-3147 GCA_963589385.1 Bacteroidaceae bacterium | reverse complement strand
GCCAAGGCCGCCGGCCTCGATGCCATCCACGACACCGTGCACGAGATGGCTCGCGACGAGGCCCGCCACGGCAAGGCTTTCGCCGGCCTGCTCAAGCGCTACTTTGGCTAAGCCAAACGCCTGAGAGACATTCTCTAGCTTTGTAAGGCCCGGACCGCATGGTTCGGGCCTTTTTCGTTGGCTTACTGAAGCTGTTCTTGAAGAACGATGAGCGAATGAGGGCTCAGGTCGTCGTATTGAATGAGGACGCGAGATGGAGTGTTCTTAGTCGATGCCCGATCACCCGTCCACAGGCAATCGGCGATGTTGACATAGGAAATACGAGCGTCAGCAAGAGCCTTCGCGAAACTCTCCCCCGCCTTGTCCTCGGCCAGGGCAACGGTACAGTAAAGGCCCGCGTCTGCATGATCGATCGAGACCTCTCCTGCCGGAAATACCTTCCGCACAAGCGCCATCAGGCCATCACGCGCCTCGCGAGCACGAACGCGCACGCGGTTCACATGTCGCTCGTAATCACCCGATTCCAGCAAACGAGCCAAAGCGACCTGGTCAACAGAACTCACCGACGAGGCGTAAAAACCAAGGTTGCGCCTAAACCGCTCCATTAGCTCGTCGGGCAGCACCATGTACGCTAGACGCAACGCCGATGACAGGCTCTTCGAAAACGTGTTGGTGTAGATAACCGACTGGGCGGCATCGATCGACGCGAGCGCGGGAATCGGTTTGCCGGCAAGGCGAAACTCACAATCAAAGTCATCTTCGATGAGATACCGACCCGGTCGCTCGGCGGCCCAGCTGAGCAGCGCGTAGCGACGCGCAATGCTCGTCACAAGGCCGGTCGGATACTGATGGGACGGCATCAGATGAAGGACATCGGTCCCGCTTTTCTGCAGGGTGCTCAAGACCACGCCCTCATCATCCAACGGGATATGTCGAACTTTGCAGCCCATGGCCTGATAGATGCGCGTCAGGCGCAAATAGCCCGGATCCTCAACGGCATACACCTTGTCGGCTCCAAGCAACTGAACCAACATGGTATCGAGCAGCTGGGCGCCCGCACCGATAACGATGTTGTCGGGGTCGACATTCATACCCCTTGTCCCTCGCAGGTGGTGAGCAATTGCGCGTCGTAGCCGAGCGGTGCCCTGTGCCGGCGCAGTCGAAAAGATTTCGCGTTCGTCTTCGGATGCCAGCGTCGCCCGCAGCGCGCTTTGCCAAAGCCGCGCCGCCTCCAAAGCGGAAGGAGAAAGCGCATCAAATCGCTCGACCTGTCCGTTGATATCATGTGCGCTGGGGCCCGCGGAGACGGCATCTCGGTCGATGTTCCCCGTAGCCAAAGGCAAAACCGGTGCATCCGGAAGCTCGCAAGCGTAGTAGCCCCGACGCGGCATTGAGCAAATATAGCCCTCGGCAAGTAACTGGTTATATGCATTCTCGATGGTAATGACACTGATTCCCAGATGACTGGCAAAGGCGCGCTTAGACGGAAGATGTTCCCCCGCCGCAATGCGTCCAGCTACGATATCATCTCGAATTTGCTGGTAAACATACTCATAGAGCGATGCTTCGCCGCGTTTTTCCAAATTGTAGTCAAGCATGTGTTTGCCACCTGACCTTATCGCGCTGTTCAATCTGGTATTAGTCTGACCTTGTAATTATCTCGAAAACTGAGTATTTCGCCATACCCAGCTCCCCGATAGGATGTTCCGTCAAACAATGCACATGCCAACCAAGGGAGCAACCATGGTAGAACAGACCAGCAAGGCCGATCGCGTCAAACTCAACCGCGAGCTCGCGCAGATGCTCAAGGGCGGCGTCATCATGGACGTCACCACTCCCGAGCAGGCACGCATCGCCGAGGAGGCAGGCGCCTGCGCCGTCATGGCTCTCGAGCGCATCCCGGCCGACATCCGTGCCGCAGGCGGCGTCTCGCGTATGAGCGATCCCAAGATGATCAAGGGCATCCAAGAGGCCGTCTCCATCCCCGTCATGGCCAAGTGCCGCATCGGTCACATTGTCGAGGCGCAGATCCTGCAGGCCATCGAGATCGATTATATCGACGAATCCGAGGTTCTCTCCCCCGCCGATGACGTTTATCACATCGACAAGACCCAGTTTGACGTGCCGTTTGTCTGCGGCGCCCGCGATCTGGGCGAGGCATTGCGCCGTGTTGCCGAAGGCGCCACGATGATCCGCACCAAGGGTGAGCCGGGCACGGGCGACGTCGTCCAGGCCGTGCGCCACATGCGCAAGATCCAAAAGCAGATCCGTGACGTTGTCGCCCTGCGAAATGACGAGCTCTTTGAGGCAGCCAAGCAACTGCAGGTTCCGGTCGAGCTGGTCCGCGAAGTCCATGACGCGGGCAAGCTTCCCGTCGTGAACTTTGCCGCCGGCGGCGTAGCGACCCCCGCCGACGCCGCGCTGATGATGCAGCTGGGCGCCGAGGGCGTCTTTGTCGGCTCGGGCATCTTTAAGAGCGGCGACCCCGCCAAACGCGCCACCGCCATCGTCAAGGCCGTGGCAAACTTCACCGACGCCAAGCTCATTGCCGAGCTTTCTGAGGACCTGGGCGAGGCCATGGTGGGCATCAACGCCGACGAGATCGAAATCATCATGGAGGAGCGCGGGCGCTAGTCCGGCAGAAAGGGTCGCACATGAGCGATTATGCAGACCAAACGATCGCCGTGCTGGCGGTCCAAGGCGCTTTTGCCGAGCACGAGGCAAGACTATCTGAGCTGGGCGCGCACTGTATTGAGCTGAGGCAGGCGGCCGATTTGCAGCAGAACTTTAACCGCCTGGTCCTCCCCGGCGGCGAGTCCACCGTTCAGGGCAAGCTACTTGCCGAACTCGGTATGCTCGAGGGGCTTCGCACATGCATTGTTGAAGGCATGCCTGTATTGGGAACCTGCGCCGGCTTGATTCTGCTGGCGCGCGACCTTGCCGCCCACGACGATAAGGGGACGCCGCGCCTAGCAACCATGGATGTACTTGTCGAACGTAATGCCTATGGCAGGCAGCTCGGCAGTTTTCACACCAAGGGGCGGGTAGACGGTATCGACGGTGAAGTGCCGCTGACGTTTATCCGCGCGCCCCGTATCGTCGAGGTCCACGGCGACGCCAAGATGGTTTTGATGGAACTTATATCAT
>CAVALS010000259.1:0-3150 GCA_963589385.1 Bacteroidaceae bacterium | reverse complement strand
GGTGCTTGGCGTTCAGGACCTCGTGCGCGATGCCGCGCTTGGTAAGGGCGGCGGACAGCTTTTCGGAGCTCTCGATGGAGACGGTGCCCACCAGGACCGGCTGGCCCTTGGCGTGACGACGCTCAACGTCGTCGGCAACGGCGTTGTACTTAGCCTGAATGGTGCGGTACACCAGGTCCTCGTGGTCAACACGCTGCACGGGTTTGTTGGGGGGAATGACCTCGACGGGCAGCTTGTAGATCTCGCGGAACTCGGCGTCCTCGGTGAGTGCCGTACCGGTCATGCCGGAGAGCTTGTCATACAGGCGGAAGTAGTTCTGCAGGGTGATGGTGGCAAGGGTCTGGTTCTCCTCGCGCACGAGCACGCCCTCTTTAGCCTCGATAGCCTGATGCAGGCCCTCGGAGTAGCGGCGACCTTCCATGATACGGCCGGTGAACTCGTCGACGATCTTAACCTCGCCGTTGGTGACCACGTACTGCTTGTCGCGGTGGAACATGTACTGGGCCTTCAGCGCCTGCTGCAGGTGGTTGACCAGCTGGCCGGAGAGATCGGCATAGATGTCATCGATACCCAAGCGGCGCTCGATCTTTTTAAGGCCGCGCTCGGTGGCAGCGATGGTGTGCTTGGCCTCGTCCATGACATAGTCGCCCGTGGGCTCCACGTCCTCGGTGGCGGTGAGCATGTCGTGCGAGACGTCCTCGCCGCGCTCAAGGCCGCGCACGGCGCGCGCGAAGTCCTTGTAGGTGCTGGCGGACTTGGTGCCGGCGCCCGAGATGATGAGCGGCGTTCTTGCCTCGTCGATCAGGATGGAGTCGACCTCGTCGACGATGGCGTAGTTGTGACCGCGCTGCACACGCTGCTCGGGGCGGGTGACCATGTTGTCGCGCAGGTAATCGAAACCGAACTCGGAGTTGGTGCCATAGGTGACATCGGCCTGGTAGGCTGGGCGCTTAAGCTCGAGCGGCATGTTGTTCTGCAGCAGACCGACGGTCATACCCAGGTACTTGTAGATGCGGCCCATCCACTCGGAGTCGCGCTTTGCCAGGTAATCGTTGACGGTAACGACATGCACGCCCTTGCCGGCGATAGCGTTGAGGTAGCCGGCCAAGGTGGAGACGAGCGTCTTGCCCTCGCCGGTCTTCATCTCGGCAATATGACCCTCATGAAGCGCCATGGCGCCGATGAGCTGTACGTCAAAGTGGCGCATGCCCGTGATGCGCTTGGAAGCCTCGCGCACGGTGGCAAAGGCCTCGGGAAGCATGTCGTCGAGCGACTCGCCGTTGGCGTAACGCTCGCGGAACTTATCGGTCTGGGCGCGGAGTTCCTCCTCGGTCATCTTCTCAAACTGGGGCTCAAGACCGTTGATCTGGTCGACGATCTTGTAGTAGCGCTTAAGGTCCTTATCGGATCCAAAGGACAGCAGCTTTGACATGAATCCCATGTGGTTTTCCTTTTTGGCCATCGCCCACGCCGTGCAGCTGCGGGCGAGTTAAACACAGATGATTGTACTTTAGCCAAACAAGGCGCGGCCTATACGGTCGACCTCGACCGCCACGTAATAACTACGACCCGACCGACCTGCCAAAAAGGGACTGGTTTATTTTGGCAGGTTTTATCTGGGAAAACGCCGTCACTCTGCCATTTGGCGCAAACCAACCCGTCCCCTTCGCACCAATCTGGTGCAATGGGAACGGGTTAGCCTGCACCAATAAAAAGAAAAGGGCCGCGCACCCAAACGGATGCGCGGCCCTTATGCCATGAATGCGAGTGATTCCGCGGCGAGCTATTTACTCAGCAGCCTCGGTAGTCTCGGCCTCGGCAGCGGCCTCCTCGACGGGAGCCTCTGCGGGAGCCTCGGCGGCCTGCTTGGCAGCCTCCTCGGCGAACTTAGCGGCACGCTTAGCCTTCTCGGCAGCCTTAGCCTCAGCGGCGGCCTTGCGAGCGGCCTCGGCCTCAGCAGCCTTGGCAGCCTTGGCAGCCTTGGCCTCCTCGGCCTTCTTGAGCTGGGCGGCAGCGGCGCCACCGAACTTGTCGGCGAAGCGCTGGACGCGTCCACCGGTGTCGACGAACTTCTGCTGGCCGGTGTAGAACGGGTGGCACTCGTTGCAAAGCTCAACCTTCATCTCGGACACGGTAGCGTGCGTCTTGAAGGTGTTGCCGCAGGAGCACGTCACCGTGCACTCGACATACTGGGGATGGATACCCTGCTTCATGGTAGGACTCCTTATTGGTCAGGCGCTGGTTACCGATCAGCGCATAAGGCGTCTTGGTTTCCGACCAAGACAACAAACTCGGCTATGGTACCACGGCGCCGCGTGTCCCACAAAAGGTTCACGGTCTTTTCGGAACGACACGAATCTGACCCATCGAAACACATCTCCACCGTTCCTTCAACTGGGAAAATGCCGTCCCCGGGGCCTGAGAAGGGCCCCGGGGACGTTCGACTGACTGCGGGAACGGCCTTTCCGCTCAATGTGTTCGGCTGAGATCGGAAATCAACCAAACTGAACTAGGTTCAGTTGACATGGTTAAAAACGAGGGGTGACGCTTTTGCGTCACCCCTCGTCCCGGCCGGTTGCTTTAGTTGTACACACGGTAGTTACACTTGAACTGGGTTATGTGTCCATAGTTGGAGCGGTACCAACCCGACGTATAGCTGATTGCCTCTGCGCCTAGATAGTCGTAGCCCTTGTTGTAGCGAAGCTGACGGTAGGTCGTGTCGTACTCTGCTACGTAAAACGTGTCTCCAGAGAAGGCTTTGTACCGGTCCTTAACCGTCGAAGCCATGTACGCGGGTTCGACATCGCCTTTCTCCCCGTTGAGCGCATAGACGGGTGCCGCGATTCCGCATAAAGCCGTTGCCACGAGGATGGCGTAGACAGCCATGCGCGACGCATTGGACTTCAGCTGTTCAAATAGTTTCATGTCATTCACCTACTTCGTATGTATCGAGGTATTCCTGCTTGAGCGTTTGCGAGGACGACTCGATCTTTTCCACGAGTGTGCCGGCCTCGATGAAGTAGAACGAGTTGGTGAGGTCTGCCAGGTCGTCGAGTAGATGGCTTGAAATGAGCACGCTGCGTCCCCGCGCCACTTCGCTGCGCATCGCGTCGCAGGAGGTTTTCCGTTTTCCCGGATCGAGGCCGTTCA
>CAVALS010000258.1:0-3157 GCA_963589385.1 Bacteroidaceae bacterium | reverse complement strand
GCATTGGCCTGGGCTTTATCGCCTACGTGATCGTCGCGCTCTTTAAGGGCGAGGCCTCCAAGATCAAACCGCTCATGTGGATCGCAGCCCTTGCCTTCCTCGTTTACTTCTTCGTAGCGTAGCGGCAAAGCTGCCAAAGCAGAACACCAAAGCGCGGAGTCGCATCGAGCGGCTCCGCGCTTTTCTTTTAAAGCCAGGCAACGCACAGACGCGCGATGTATTGCTTCCCAAGTTTTGGACATTTTGCCCTCCAAACGGCACTACCACCGGCTACATCCTGCAGATATGCTGGGCGTAATCGCATAGGCCCTATGAGGATGGGAGTAACCATGGCCGCCTTGTTCACGACCCCCAAGCGCAATGACAAAACCTCTGGAGCCCATTTTGTCGAGCCCGACCTGCGCCGTCGCACGCTGCTCGCACACGGCAGCTGGCGCCGCGTGACGCGCCGCATCGTTGTAGGCGCCGTATGCGCGCTTACGGTAAGTTCGCTGCTCATGCCGAGCGTCTCGCTCGCGGCCGAGTGGGTCAACGTCGGCGGCACTCAGTACAACACTGCAGCAGGCGACGAGGCCGGCACCTGGGCCTGGGACGGCGCCGACGATATGAAGCTCAACGGCTATAACGGCGGCGCGATCGAGGCAGCGGGCAAGCTCAACGTGAGCTACGAGGGCGACAACATCGTCACTAACGGCGACGGCCGCGGCATCAAGGTTAAGGATGGCGCGAACGAGAACGCCGAGCTTAATATTCAGGGCGACGCGTCCAGCACGCTCAACGTGACATCTTCTCGTGACGCCATCACTTCCGTCGGCAGCATCAACATCGACGGCGCTGGCACCGTCAACGCCACGAGCACCGAGCACGATGCCATCGATGCCGGGGGCGATGTCACCATCAAGGGCTCGGGAAACGTTAACGCCACGGGCGATTCGGATGGCATCAGGGCCGACGGCAACATCACGATCGACAACAGCGGAACCGTCACCGCCAAGGCCACCGAGGATCAGGGTATCGATGCTAACGAGAACCTCATCATAAAGGGCGGCGGCAAGGTAGAGGCAAGCTCTATCAAAGACAATGCGATTTGGGCCGACGGCAACATCGAGATCTCGGGTGGCAGCCAGGTCAAGGCAAGCTCCGAGGAAGACGCCGCCATCGACGGTAAAAACAGCCTCACGGTCACGAACGCTTCCCTCAACGCAAGTGGCGTTGGGTATGGCATCTATGTCTACAAGGGCATCACGTTCGATGGCGCAACCGTAACGGTCCGTGCAAGTGCAGGGAACGATGAAGCCAGCGCCCTCTTCACCGACGAGGACGACATCGTCATCAAGAACGGCTCGATCGTGGATGCGTTCGCAGAAGGCCAGTTCTCGACCGCAATCTCCACCAGAAACTACTACCCCAACGAAGCGGGTGGTCACATCTACATTAGTGACTCCGTTGTCAAGGCTATAGCCCGCTATGTCGAGTCCGGTAGCGACGGCCCCGATCACTACAGCAACGACCAAAGCGGCGCGGTCATTCCCGAGCATAGGGGCGTGAACATCGGCATCTTTGCCCGGACCAAGGAGGGCATCACGCCCGCGACCATCTCGATTGCCCGCAGTAAGGTCACAGCTGAGGGAGACACGGCGGCAATCTTCGCCCTTGCCGTGAGCGCGGACGGCGAGACAATCGGCACCATCGAGATCGAAGGCGCTCCCATCCAGACGCCCACAGGCGGCAAGATCATTGGCTATCGCAACAAGGAAGAACTCGATGACGGCATCTTCTACGTGGTGGGTCAAACCATCGGCACGGGCGACGCTGTGATCGACTCCCCCTATAACGAAGCTGTCGCCAAGAGCACGGTCATCGCGCCTCCCGAGGAGATCAAACCCGAGGAGAAGCCAGGCGAGACCAAGCCCGAGGGTTCCAAGTCCGAGGGCACGAAGACGACCAAGACCGTTGCAGTTGCAGCCACGGGAGCCAAGATCGCCGGCAAACTCGCAGCAACCGGCGACGCCTCGAGCGCAGCCATCGTGGCAGCCACCCTTGCGGGAACAGCCGCCATCGCCGCGGGCGCCGTGGTGAGCCGCAAGCGCTCGTAAACACTTTTTCGCACGGGACGGGTGGATCGCGGCCCTTGCCTTCCTCGTCTACTTCTTCGTAGCGTAAGGGCAAGGCTGCAAAAGCTGAACAATAAAGCGCGGAGTCGCCATGCGGCCCCGCGCTTTTCTTTTAGCGCCGGTCCCTGCGCCGGCGTGCGGCCTATTTCTCCCCCATTTTGGCCATTTTGCCCTCCAAACGGCACTACCGCCGGCAACATCCAGCAGATACGCTGAATCTAGTCGTATAGGCCCTATGAGAACGGGAGCAACCATGGCAGCCTTGTTCACGACCCCCAAACGCAATGACACTACCGCCGGAACCCATGTTGCCGAATCCGACGTTCACCGTTGCATAGGACTCGCGCACGGCAGCTGGCGCCGCGTGACGCGCCGCATCGTCGCGGGCGCCGTGTGCGCGCTCACGGTGAGCTCGCTGCTCATGCCGAGCGTCTCGCTCGCAGCGGAATGGGTCAAGGTCGGCGGCAACAAGTACAACACCGCGGCGAGCGACGAGGCCGGTACCTGGTCGTGGGACGGCGCCGACGACTTGAAGCTCAACAACTATAACGGCGGCGAGATCCAGGCCGCAGGCAAGCTCAACGTGAATTACTCGGGAACCAACATCGTCACTGCCGAATGGATCGAAAGCATCAACGTTTCTCATGGCACTAACGAGAATGCCGAGCTCAATATCCAAGGCAACGAGGGCGGCACGCTCAGCGTGACATCTACTGAGGACGCTATCCTCTCCACGGGTAATATCAACATCGACGGAGCCGGATCCGTCAACGCCACGAGCACTGGGTTTGATGCCATCAATGCCGGAGGTGATCTCGCTATCAAAGGTTCGGGCAACGTCAACGCCACGGGTGCATCGGATGGCATCAGGGCAAACGGCAATATCACGATTGACGACAGCGGAGCCGTCACCGCCAGGGCTACCAAGGACAAGGGTATTGGAGCCGACAAGAACCTCACCATCAAGGGTGGCGGGACGGTCGAGGCAAGCTCAGCCGATGGTGAGGCCCTTTGGAGCGGCGGCAATATCAACATCTCGGACG
>CAVALS010000257.1:0-3176 GCA_963589385.1 Bacteroidaceae bacterium | reverse complement strand
CATCCAACTCCTTAATGTTTTACGGCCAGGAAAAGGTCGACTACAACGCTAAACTCTGCCTTATGAATATGGCCGTGCATGGCATGTCGGGTCATATCAAATCTGGAGATGCCGCCAACTCGTTCTACAACGACGCGCATGAACTCGAGGGCAAATGCGATTACGTTGCCGCGAACCCGCCTTTTAACGTGGATAAGGTGAAGCATGCTCAGGCCGTCGAAGCCGGGCGTCTTCCTTTAGGGATACCGAAAGAGAACAAGAAGAAGGAGGTCTCCGCCAGCGGGGCCAACTACCTCTGGATTAACTACTTCTACTCCTACCTCAACGAGCATGGCCGCGCGGGCTTCGTCATGGCGTCCTCTGCCACCGACTCCAAGGCTGAGCAGGCCCAGCGCCGTAAGCTCGTGGAGACAGGCCATGTGGACGTGATGCTCTACGTGGGCAACAACTTCTTCTACACCAAGAGCCTGCCGTGCACGCTGTGGTTCTTCGACAAGGGCAAGCCTGAGGCGCTCAAGGACAAGGTCCTGTTTATCGACGCCCAGCGCTACCACACCGCCGTCTCCACGACGCTCAACGAGTGGACGCCCTGGCAGCTTAAAAACCTCTCGGCCATTGTGTGGCTCTATCGTGGCGAGACACACAAGTACCGCGAACTTTTACGAATGTATAAGAATCGTGCGGAGGGATTAGCGCCTCTCTTTGAGGGCGACCTTTCAGAAAAGCTAAAGAACATTAGCGGGGTGGTTGACTTTGCTAATGCGCATGCGGCCATGCTGGCCGCCATTGAGGGGCAGAAGGCCGCGGCCAAGGCAGAGATCGAGGCCCTGCCCAAGCGAGAGCAGAAGAAGCGCCGCGAGGCCCTGGCTGAGGTGACGGCGCTGATGGAAGCTGCGGCTACAGAGATCGGCGAGGCTGTCTGGCTCGTCGAGAAATTCGGCGAGGGAGAATACGCCGACGTGGCCGGCCTTTGCAAGGTGGCGACGCGCGCCGAGATCAAGGGCGACCAGGACGCCGAGAAGAGTTCCTGGAGCCTGACCCCGGGTGCCTACGTGGGCGTGCCGCCCGTTGAGGACGACGGCGTGGACTTCCACGAGCGCATGGCCAAAATCCAGTGCGAGCTGGTTGAGCTGCAGGCCAAGTCGAACGACCTCATGGCCACCATCACCCGCAACTTCGAGGAGCTGGGGCTATGAGCTGGCAAGAGTCTCCGCTTGGCGTGATTGCCGATACGCAGCTCGGCAAGATGCTCGATGCAAAGAAGAATGAGGGCGAATACCATCCCTATCTCGGAAATGACAACGTCCAGTGGGATGGCATCAACTTGTCCGAGGTCAAGGAGATGCGGTTCAAGGATTCCGAGCTGTTAAAGTTTGCGCTTAAGCCGGGCGACTTGCTAGTCTGTGAGGGCGGCGACCCAGGGCGCTGCGCGATTTGGAATTCAGAAGAGGAGATGTACTACCAGAAGGCCCTCCATAGGGTTCGTGCTCATGAGGACGTGCTGGACAATCGCTTTCTTTATTACTTCCTAGTTCATATCGGTTCAACTCAAGAAATTCGTCAGTACTACACGGGTGGTGCGACCATCAAGCATCTCCCTGCCGCTGCGCTAAATCGAGTGAAGGTACGTTACCCAGATTTGGCGACGCAGCGGCGCATTGCCGACGCGCTTTCTGCCTATGACGAGCTGATCGAGAACAACCGCAGGCAGATCAAGCTCCTAGAGGAGGCTGCCCAGCGCCTCTACAAGGAGTGGTTCGTCGACCTCAAGTTCCCCGGTCACGAGACCACCTCCATCCACAACGGGCTCCCCGAGGGGTGGAGACGTTCCGGCCTATTGGAGCTCGCTGATTACGTCAGAGGAAAGTCCTATACGACAAATGACCTCGTTGATTCTGGCAAGATGCGTCTTGCAAATCTGAATAATGTCGCTGCGTATGGAGGTTGGTCATTTGGCGCCGAGAAGCCCTATGCGGGAGCGTTCAAGCAGGAGCAAATAGTTAGCTGCGGCGATGTCGTTATGGCTGTTACCGATATGACGAAGGAACGCAGGCTTGTCGGTCACGTGGCGAGAGTTCCAATGCAGGCAGATGGTTTTTTGATTTCGATGGACTTACTCAAGCTCGTGCCTAGAAGCACGGAATCAGATTACCTCTATGCCGCATTGAGATTTAGCGGAGTAGCGGAGATGGTGGCTATGCTTGCCAATGGTACGAATGTGCTTCACTTAAGGCCCGATGCGCTGAGTCGCGTTGAGCTGACCCAGCCACCTCGTGAGCTTCAGGAGCGGTTCTCCGCTGTAGTAAGACCTTTGTTTGAGTCGGGTGAGTGCCTTGAGCGGCAAATCTCCGCTGCTCGCGAGGCGCGCGACCGTCTGCTCCCTAAGCTCATGTCCGGTGAAATCGAGGTGTAGCTTATGGGTTGCGAGAAGACATTTCAGATACACCTTGACCCTGATCTTATTGAGGAATTCAACGACTCCCTTGGCAAGCATGAGCACATTTCCGAACAGATCTCGTTTGTCGAGAAAGCTTTCCAGAAGAAGAAATACCGCGGTGTACCTGCTTGGGATTGCATCTGCACCTGCATCCATCGAATCAGGGACGGAGTTGCCTATCTTAATGGTCAAAAGCTAGGCAGCATGGAATATCGGAGTGCTTTTGATTTCATCAACTTCATCAACAATGCCGCCGTGGTTCTCGATTGTGTGCAGATGCTCGCCGATATACTGGGCGTCGATTTAAGCGAGGAAAATTCTAGGACGGCTGCCTTTAATATGGTTGGCACCGATGGCGAGGGCACCGACAAGCGGTATTTCGAATTCCTTCGCTCCCTCTGCGCCGTCCATCCCGCGGAAACGGACAGACACGGTCGTTATCAGGGCGCGGATATAGTTTCCTGCCCTTTTCTGATATGGACGCATTCCTCTCCTATGGCCGCAGTCAGCCTATGGTCCGATTGCGATATTCATGCGCATGCCTTCGTGAACAAGTCAAATAGCTGGGGAGAAGACATTTGTATACAGATGTCCCAGGTATTTGCTCATATCAAATACCGCTATAGCCTTCTCAACAAGATAGGAAATGAGCTCGAACGATACCAAGAACGCAAGATCGAGGAGTTTCGTAGCATTCCTATTCCCGACAGAGGCGATGATGAAGATGAGGCCGATTTTG
>CAVALS010000256.1:0-3196 GCA_963589385.1 Bacteroidaceae bacterium | reverse complement strand
TGCATCACCGGTGCCGTGTTCAACAAGTACTCGAACAAGCAGTTCCCCATTGCCCTTTCGATGTTCTCGGGCGTTCGCTTCCCGTTCCTGATCATGATCATCATTTCCTGGATCATGGGCGCTGGCTTCTGCATCGTTTGGCCTCCGGTTCAGGGTGCCATCTCCTCCGTTGCCGGCATCATTAAGGAGTCGGGCAACATCGGTCTGTTTATCTACGGCATGCTCAACAAGCTGCTCGTTCCCACCGGTCTGCACCACCTCATCTACACCCCGTTCCAGTTCTCCGATGTGGGCGGCACCCTGACGCTGGGCGATCAGGTTATCGCCGGTGCCTACCCCATCCGTGTTGCCGAGATGGCAATGACGGGCCAGCCCTTCTCCGATAGCACCTACTTCAACAGCTACACCTTCAACAACCTGTGGCCCTACATCGGTATCGGTCTCGCCTTTATCTTCACCGCTTACAAGGGGAACAAGGATAAGACCAAGGCCGTTATCATCCCGCTGATCATCACCGCCGTGCTCTCCTGTGTCACCGAGCCCATGGACTTCCTCTTTGTCTTTGCCGCTCCCGTGCTCTTTGTCGTTCACTCGGTTCTTTCCGGCATCTTCCTGGTCCTGCTCAAGGTCCTCTCCGTGCCCGCTTCGACTGCAGGCGGCATCATCAACATCGTGGTTTCCAACCTGGTCCTGGGTGTCGACAAGACCAACTGGCCGGTTATGCTGGTACTCGGAGTCGTCAACGCCGCGCTGTACTTCTTCCTCTTCACCTTCCTCATCAAGAAGCTCAACCTCCACACGCCTGGTCGCGAGGAGGAGTCCGAGCTCGCCGAGTCCGTTGCCGAGGGCGAGGCCGCCGCGTCTGTCGCGGTGAAGCAGGGCGCTGTTGCCGCGGCTCCCGCAGAGGGCGTCGATGCAGGTATTGCCGACCTGGTCGCAGGTCTTGGTGGCAAGGACAACATCGAGGAGCTCGAGAATTGCTTTACGCGTCTCCGCGTGAACGTTAAGAACCCGGACCTCATCGATGAGAGCCTCATCAACCACGTGCCCAACAGCGGCATCAACCGCAACGGTAACAATATCCAGATCATCTTTGGCATGAAGGTCGCCGAGATGCGCGACAAAGTCGAGAACGCAATTGAGAAGGAGCAGTAAACAATGATCATTACTCTGTGTGGTGGCGGATCCACCTTTACCCCCGGCATCGTCAAGTCCATCGCCCTGCGCAAGGACGAGCTCGACGTTGACGAGATTCGCCTGTACGACATCAACGAGGAGCGCCAGCGCAAGATCGGCGTGCTCGTGGACTGGATTCTGCACGAGGACCTCGGCCTGGACATCAAGCTTACGGTGACCACCGACAAAAAGACGGCTTTTACCGACGCGAGCTTCGTGTTTGCCCAGATGCGCGTGGGCGGCTACGCCATGCGCGAGCAGGACGAGAAGATTCCGCTGCGTCACGGCTGCGTGGGCCAGGAGACTTGCGGTTGCGGCGGCCTTGCCTATGGCATGCGCACCATCTTCCCCATGGTCGAGCTAATCGATGACGTTGAGAAGTACGCTAAGAAGGATTACTGGATTCTCAACTACTCCAACCCTGCCGCTATCGTCTCCGAGGGCTGCCGTGTGCTGCGTCCCAACGCTCGCATCATCAACATCTGCGACATGCCGATCGCGATCATCGACGTGGTTTGCGCCGCGCTCGATATCGACAAGAAGGATGTCGAGTACGATTACTTTGGCCTCAACCACTTTGGTTGGTTCACCTCGATCCGCCACAAGGGCGAGGAGGTGCTCCCGCAGCTGCGCGAGTACATCAAGGAGCACCAGATCCTGCTGCCCGACTCCTACCTCAAGGGCATGGGCTCGCTCATGGCAAAGAAGCCCGAGGAGGCCACCGACGAGCACCCCGAGCAGAACCGCCACACCAAGGGCAGCTGGTACTACGTCTGGAAGGGCGAGTACGAGATCATGGAGTGCTTCCCGGAGTACCTGCCCAACACGTATCTGAACTACTACCTGCAGCAGAAGGAGTTCGTCGAGCACTCTAACCCCGAGCGCACCCGCGCTAACGAGGTTGAGGAGACGCGCGAGAAGAACCTCTTTGATGGTATCGATCACTACGAGAAGACGGGCGAGATCGACGAGAGCACGTTCTATGCGGGCAGCCACGGCGACTGGATTGCCGACCTGGCTATCGCTCTGAAGAACGACACCAAGCAGCGCTTCCTGGTCATTTGCGAGAACAAGGGCGCTATCCCCAACATGCCCTACGACGCTATGGTCGAGCTGCCTGCCTACATTGGCAAGAACGGCCCCGAGGTCATCAGCCGCGACAACATTCCTCTGTTCCAGCAGGGCCTCATGATGCAGCAGCTGAACTCCGAGAAGCTCGTGGTCGAGGCTACGATCGAGGGCTCGTACGAGAAGGCGCTCAAGGCCTTTACGCTCAACAAGACCGTGCCGTCGATGAAGGTCGCCAAGGAGGTTCTCGACGACATGATCGAGGCCAACAAGGGTTACTGGCCCGAGCTTAAGTAAAAGCAACTGGGTCGCTGACCGCATACCTGGAGCAATGCCCCGTCCACGTGATTGCGTGGGCGGGGCATTGTCATTTGGTAACGCGTTTTACCAAATATGGCATTTATCTGCGGTAATGTTCTATTTCACCGCCGAGGGTGACATTTCATACCGCCTGCCGAACTGCGTGGAGACCTAACAACTTTTTAGGTCAGTGTTGTGCGTGTAGCAATTTCGTCCGGCCTCGCCTCCGGGCTGCCATGTGAGAGGGGATCTTATGGCTCGACTGCACGTAATGGAACGCAGCCACGCTCAGGCCGTCATGGACGACCTGCACGATGCGCTTGGACGCCGTCTGGCGGTGAGCTCGCTCGCCCCGTGCCCCGTTGAGTTTACGGCGGCGCTCGTCAACCTGTGCTCCACCCAGAGCTGCGGCAAGTGCACGCCCTGCCGCGTGGGCCTGAGCGCGCTGAGCGACCTGCTCGCCGATGTGCTCGAGGGCCGCGCCGACGAGTCCACGCTCAACTTGATTGAGCGCACCGCCCGCACCATCTACCTTTCGAGCGACTGCGCCATCGGCTACGAAGCTGGCGCCATGGCACTCACGGCCATTCGCGGCTTCCGCGACGATTTTGAGCACCACATCCGCGAGCACTCCTGCGGCTTTGACCGCGAG
>CAVALS010000255.1:0-3199 GCA_963589385.1 Bacteroidaceae bacterium | reverse complement strand
CGCTTTTCTCTCAATGGCATATGTCGATATGTTGCGATGATCTGTTTTGGAGTCGTACCGATTATTGTTACGCTACTGAACGGTCCTGGTGAATTAGCGTTTGCCGCGCTTGCGGCTGGCTCGGCATGGGTCATGGCGTGGGCAAGCATTACATCGGTCGAAATCGTTTCATTTGTTCAGCGGTCAGCGCCAAAGGAACTTTGCGGAAAAGTGCTGGCACTCGTTTATATGACGCTTTCCTGTGCGACGCCTATTGGCCAATTGGTTTACGGGCTCGCATATGATCGATGGACACCGGCGATTGTATTCGCAGGCATGCTGGCGGTGCTGACGTTGACGACGGCGCTGTTTTATCGGCTGAAAAGTCGCTTGTGGCGATTGTCTTAACGCGCTGAGGCACCGTGAATTTGTGGAGGCAGTGGCATGCCGCGCCGGGACGGCATTGTTTAGGCATGTCTCTCCTTCGTCTACAATATCGTGCAGACGAAGGAGAGACATGCCCATGATCAAGATGTTTGCGAGTGACTTAGACGGAACGCTGCTGAACGCCCTGCACGAGGCGGATGGGACCATCCGCCGTGCCATTCGCGAGCTGACCGAGGCTGGCCTGCATGTGGTTCCCGCGACCGGACGCTCGACGCTGCCGATCGGCGAGCATGGCTTTACGGGGCTGGCACTTGACGCCTGCTGCTCCAACGGGTCCATCGTGCGCGACAGCCATGGCGAGGTGCTCAAGACCTGGACCATCGATCCGCAGATTACCGAGGAGCTGCTCAAGGCGTTCCCGGACATTTGCTTTGATTGCTCCACGCCCGATGGCATGTTCTCGAGCGGTTCGTTCGAGATGCATCAGGCGGGCTTTAAAAAGGACAGCCCCATCAAGCGTATTGTGATGCGCGGCATGCGTGCACGTGGCGGGTATCACGAGGAGCAGTATTTCGACCAGTCGATCGGTGACATCCTGCGCCACGATGTGTGCAAGATCAACTGTCGCGTGACCTCGCCCGAGCTGGAGCGCGAACTTAAGGCGTATTTGGCCGAGCGCTCGGACCGCGTGGTCAACGCGCCGTTCGATCCGGTGATGTTTGAGATTACGGATGCGGCGTGCAACAAGGGCGAGAGCGTGGCCTGGCTGGCGGGCTACTACGGCATTGCCGAGGACGAGGTCGCGGTCTACGGCGACGGCGGCAACGACATTGCCATGCTCAAGCGTTTCCGCCACAGTTACGCGACCAAAAACGCAAGCGATGCAGCCAAGGCCATCGCGAGTGCGACCATCGGCAGCTGCATGGTCCACGCCGTCCCCAAACACATGCTCGCCACCATGCGCAAGCAAAACTCCCGCACCGTCATCGAATAATGTGACAAAGGGATAGCCCCTTTTTCATGAGAACCCTGCACCTTTGGCATGCGAACATATATTCGTATATATAATTAAGTTTTGATAGAATCGGTATCGTTGACGGCAGCTCCATGTGTCGGGCAGCGCCCTCCATCTGATGGGAGGTGATGCCCACGACCGATTTGGTCTCGTTCTTCACGGCGCTTGTCGGCCTTTCCGAGGCACTCAAGCAGCGTTCGAAGCGCAACAGAAGGGGTCGCCGCCGCTAAGGCGTTGACCCCCTAATGCAAACAACGGCGCTGCGCAGCTTTCCAGAACTTGGGCTGCCGTCGACACTATTCTACCCATGAATGACATTTTGGACAATCGGTAATGCCGCTCTAAAAGCCTGGCACAACCGGCACAACCTAGGCGGTCGCTGGATGTGACAAAGGGACTGCCCTTCGTCACATCCTAAATATTGCCTTTACGTGTTGATGCACACGGTGTGCAATAATACTCGCACTGTGCAATAGCGCACAGTCTGAGTAACAAGGAGGACGCTTGTCCCAGCTCGAGAAATGCGACCGCCGGTCCCTTCGCTCACAGCGTGCCCTTCGCCAGGCGCTTGCCAGCGAGCTTGCCGAAAGCGGCGACCTTTCGCGCATTAACGTCGCGTCGCTCACCGAGCGCGCTGGCCTTACGCGCCGCACGTTCTATTCGCACTACCGCGATATCCCCGACTTTATCAATCAAATCGAGGACGGCTTGCTGGCCGAGATCCGTGAGCGCATTGAGCTCATCACCGCAGCTCAGCTGCCCGATCTCTATCACAACATCGATGAGCTCGAGCCGGCACCCGGTTCGGTTGAGTTGCTGCGCTACCTTGCGGCCAACCGCGATTTAATCGGATCGCTGCTGGGCCCGGGCGGCGACCCCGCCTTTATTAAAAAGATCATCGATACCGCACGCGAGGCCGTGGTGCCGCGCGCACAGACGGGCATTTTGGGCTTGGCGCTGGGCACCTTCTTTGACTACTACGTCACCTATGTCGTGAGTGCCGAGGTCGGCATGATCCAGCGTTGGTTTGAGCGTGACCTTTCTGAATCGCCCGAGACCATGGCGCGCATTATGACGGTTATCGCCTTTGTGCGCCCCGGCGACCTGTATGGCCAACCCATCGATATCAACGTGCCGGAATACGGCATGAAGCTATTGAACCTGCAGCTCGAGGACGCGGTCGACACCACCGCAACCGTCGAGTCCAACAACTAAGAGGAGAGACAATGAGCAAACTCGTCGAGGGCATTAAAGACCGTGTGGTCGCTGCCGCACGCGAGGCCGCGCCCGCCGTGGTGGACGCCGCGCAGAAGGCCGCGACCGCGGCTGCCGAGAAAGTTGCCGAGGCAGTTGCCGATGCCAAGAACGTGGCAGGGGAGACGTCCGTCGTCAGCGAGCCCGCCACCGCCGCTGAGCCCGTAGCCGCCGCCCAGGCCCCCGAAGGCGCGATCTTCAACCCCGAGAACGCTCGTGGCAATCTGCACCTGGGCATCGACGTGGGCTCCACCACCGTTAAGCTCGCCGTGCTCAACGACGACAACCAGATCGTCTACGCCAAGTACCAGCGCCACCACACCGACGTCCGTGCCTGCGCCCGCGACCTGTTCGAGGGCGCTGCGACCGTGCTGCCGACGGCCCAGATGACCTGCGCCATTACCGGCTCGGGCGGCCTGCTGCTGTCCCAGTGGCTCGACCTGGAGTTTGTCCAGGAGGTCATCGCCAGCAAGCGTGCCGTCGAGACCCTCATCCCGGCCACCGATGTCGCCATCGAGCTGGGCGGAGAGGACGCCAAGATCATCTACTTCGACAACGGCATCG
>CAVALS010000254.1:0-3218 GCA_963589385.1 Bacteroidaceae bacterium | reverse complement strand
CGGTAAGCGCTCCGTGCAGATGGCAGCCGTCTCCGAGATGCAGGGCGCGGCGGGCTGCGTGGTCAACTCCCCCGCTACTGCCGAGATGGTCGAGCACATCACCAACATCGCCGACATCCCCGTCATCGCCACGGTCGTACGTTGCGACGATGATGCGCATGCCAAAGTGCGCGCCGGAGCCAAGATTCTCAACATCGCGGCCGGCAAGAACACACCCCAGGTCCTGCGTGAACTGCGCGAGCACTATTCCAACCTGCCGCTCATCGCGCCGGGCGGCAAGACACCCGAGAGCATCCGTGAGACCATCGCCGCCGGCGCCAACGCCATCATCTGGACGCCGCCTTCGGCACAGCAGCTACAGACCGACATGATGCAGCGTTATCGCAAGATGAAGGAAGAGGCAACGCCTGTCATCTCGCGCGACGATGTGCCCATTATCGACCAAGTCGCCGCCGCCGAAGTCAGCCAGGTCGAGAACATGAATCCCGACGTGCCGATTCCCGACGAAGTCATCGAGCGCGTCGCTTCGATCCACGAGCGCGTCGAGGAGCATCGCGCCAACCGCGGCCTTAAGCCATCACTGCACGGCTTCTTCTTCCGCGGAAAGAAACGTTAGCCGCAACAGCAAGGCCCGCCCCACAAACGTGAGGCGGGCCGTTTTCGTTTGAGCAATCACGCAGCGACGTGATGAGCCAAGTTAATCCACGCGCTTGTCGCCCATAAAGAAGAGCGCCACCGTACCAGGCCCGGTATGCGAGCCAATCAGAGTACCGATGTCATTGATCTCAATCTTGCCTTTAAGCTGCGGAATCTGTTCCTCAATCAGCGCCGCAACTGCCTCGGCATCCTCGCGGCACGCCGAGTGCGACATGATGCACTTACCCGAATAATCCGCACCGTCCTGCACGTGTGCCATCATGGTCTTAGCCATCTCGGAAATCGCGCGCTTCTTAGTGCGAATCTTCTCACGTGGCGACAGCTTGCCGTCGCAATCGACCGTCATAAGCGGGCAAATCTTAAGCGCCGTGCCGATGATCGCGCTCGCGGCCGAAATGCGACCGCCGCGCAGGTAGCTCGACAGATCGGTCGAGAAGAACCAGTGGTGCAGGTTGAGTTTGTGCTCCTCGATCCAAGCGGCCGTCTCGTCGAGTGAAGCCCCGCTGTCGCACACGTCGGCGGCATATTCCAGCAACAGGCCAAAGCCCGAAGACGCCGCCAGCGAATCGATGACGCGCACCTTGCCGCCCTGGGGATAGCGATCCGCGAGCATCTGCGCCGCAACGCAAGCCGATCCATACGTGCCCGAAATACCCGACGACAACGTCAGGTGCAGCACGTCTTTACCCTCGGCAACAAACGGCTCCCAAAACTCCTCGTACTCACCCACGCTCACCTGGGACGTCTTGGGCATGGCGCCCGCGGCAATCTGGGCAAAAAACTTGTCCGGTGTAATCGACTGATACAGATCGTCCGTATAGACAACATCGTCGACCTCGTAATGAAAACACACGACAGAGATATTGCGCGACGCAAAGAACTCACGGGTTCGGTCGGCGGCGGATTCACAGGTCAGGACAAAATCACTCATATGAGGCTCCTTACTCATTGCTGCGCAAATTATCGCACAGTGAGCCTACATACGGTACATATGTCCACTATTTACCAAATCGAACCAAAAATAGCGAATATCTTTACCACCATCGTCTCCACCGGCCCCACGCATAAATATCTGAGAAAACACCTTCTGTCGTCTCCACTCAACCGCCATATCTACCTCAACTAAATCGATTTACCAAACCGTTCGACCGACAATTCAGCCGCTGGCGCAAAATGGAAACAAAAGCGGCGCATACTGATAAACGTTTGACGCTGTTTATCAGTTTTACCAGCCCCATCGGAAGGTGTTTCATGGTCGCATTCGATCGCAACCCGCAAGACTTCAAGTATCTGCGCCTGCTGTCGAGACAGTTCCCCACCGAACAATCCGCGTTTACCGAAATTATCAACCTCTCGGCCATTCTCAACCTACCCAAGGGCACCGAGCATTTTATGAGCGACGTACACGGCGAGTACGAAGCCTTTATGCACATCCTCAACAACTGCTCGGGCGTCGTGCGCGAACATGTCGACGAGATCTTTGGCGACACGCTCACCTTTGACGAAAAGGGCGAGCTGTGCACGCTCATCTACTACCCGCGCGAGAAGATCGAGCTGGTCCGCAGCCAGCGCGAGGACTCGCCCACCTGGTACAAGACGATGCTTGACCAGCTCATCATGGTCGCACGCTCGCTTTCAAGCCGCTACACGCGCTCCAAGGTGCGTAAGGCCATCCCGCGCGATTACGCCTACATCATCGACGAGTTGTTGCACACGCACCCGGACGAGAACAACTATCGCGTGCGCTATCACGAGCGCATCGTGGAGTCCATCCTGGAGACCGCCAGCGCCGACGACTTTATCGAGTCGCTCGCCTCGCTCATCAAGCGCCTGGCCGTCGACCACCTGCACCTGGTGGGCGATATCTTCGACCGCGGCGGCGGCGCGGCCAAGATTATGGACCGCCTGCTCACCTACCATTCGCTCGACATCCAGTGGGGCAACCACGACCTGCTGTGGATGGGCGCTGCGGCCGGTGAGCCCGCCTGCATCGCCACGGTATTGCGCAACAACCTACGCTACGACAACTACGAGATCCTCGAGAACGACTACGGCATCTCGCTGCGTGAGCTTGTCGCCTTTGCCGATGCCACCTACACCGCCGGTGAGTCCATCACCCCGCTGATCAAGGCCGTCAACGTGCTGCTCTTTAAGCTCGAGGGCCAGATTATCCAGCGCCATCCCGAGTTCGACATGACCGACCGCCTGTTACTCGACAAGATCGATCACGACACCGGCACGGTCACGCTCGCCGACGGCAGCGTGTGGCCGCTCACGACCAACGACTTCCCCACCGTCGACCCGGCGGACCCCTATACGCTCACGCCCGAGGAGCAGCACATCATCGACAAGCTCGTGTCCGAGTTTGTCACCGCCGATCACCTGCATCGCCATATCGATTTCCTCTATTCCCACGGCTCGATGTACAAGGTCACCAACGGCAACCTGCTGTTCCATGGCTGCGTGCCGCTCAACGAAGACGGCACCTTTAGCAGCATGAACTGCTTGGGCACCTGGCACGCTGGCCGCGATTATCTCGATTTTTGCGACCACATCGCCCG
>CAVALS010000253.1:0-3238 GCA_963589385.1 Bacteroidaceae bacterium | reverse complement strand
GAGAATCCTCTTCCTCGCCGATGGGGGGCTCGAGCGACACGGGCTCCTGCGAGATCTTCTGGATCTCGCGGACGCGGTCGGCGCTCATGTCCATCTCAGCACCGATCTCCTCGGGGGTCGGGTCGCGGCCCAGGTCCTGAAGGAGCTGACGCTGCACGCGGACGAGCTTGTTGATGGTCTCGACCATGTGCACGGGAATACGGATGGTACGGGCCTGGTCGGCGATAGCGCGCGTGATGGCCTGACGGATCCACCACGTGGCGTACGTGGAGAACTTAAAACCCTTCTGGTAGTCGAACTTCTCGACGGCGCGGATCAGACCGAGGTTGCCCTCCTGGATCAGGTCCAGGAACAGCATGCCGCGGCCGACATAGCGCTTGGCGATGGAGACGACCAGACGCAGATTTGCGCTGATGAGTGCCTGCTTGGCTTCGAGGCCCACGTTCTCAATGCGCGTAAGACGACGCATCTCGGCACGCGTGAGTTCGAGCTCACCAGCATCGGCAGCCTCGAGCTTCTCGGTAGCCTCAAGACCGGCCTCGATCTTCATGGCCAGATCGACCTCTTCGGAGGCGGTCAACAGGTCGACCTTGCCGATCTCCTTGAGGTACATACGGACCGGATCGCCGGTCAGCATCACCGTGGAGGCATCGATGCCACGCACGCGCGAGCGTGAACGGGACGTGCGCACGGTGCGCTTCTTCTTGCTCTTAGAAGAACCCATCTCGGCGTCGGCCTGACGGGCCATCTTGAGCTCGTGATCGTCGAGCGAGCCGGAATCGTGCTCGTCGTCGTCATCGAAATCGTCGGTATCGGTATCGTTATCGTCATCATCGACGTCCATGGGGGCGTCGTCGTTACCGCTCGCGGAGATAATCTGGATGCCGCTGTTGCGCAGCGCGGAATACACCGCGGTGAGCTGCTCGTCAGAAACATCGATATCCTTCAGGGCGACCTGAATCTCGTCCTCGGTTACCGAAGTCCTGTTTGAGCCGTTGCCCATGAGCTTTGCAACGTAGGATTCCAGCCCAGTACCCGTGCTCTCAGTCTTTTTTGGCACAGATTCTCCCTTCATAGTCCACAGGACTCAATACTTTAGCACACACATTGACGTCTATACCCAAAAAGAGGACTGGATATAGGCGAGAATACGCTGGTTGACCACAACATCTAGGCTTGTTCGGTGCCTGCGGCCTCCAGGCCGATCAAACGGAACGGGTCCGCCACGCCGCCGATCGACTTTTGCAGTTCGCGCTGACGCTGCGAGTCCTGCGCGGCCTGCACGGTCAGCGCACGACGGGCCTCATCATCGAGCGAACGGTCCTGGCGCAGCTTGGCCTGTGCGGCACGCATGCGGCGCTTGATGGTGTAGAGCTCGAGCGTATCGAGCATGAACACAATGTTCGTCTCGGTAGGGTGTTTGCTCGTCGCCGAGATGCGCCCGGCACTCACAAGCGTTGCCGCATCGGGACACACTGAGCGCGCCGCATCCATGCAGGCTGCAGGATCGGTTCCCGGCGGCGTAGCCAGAACGGCCCATGCGATGGACTCGTGGCGTGGGTCAACCCACTCGATGGAGCAGATGCGGTCGGCATACGTGCGGAACAGGTCGGGGTAGCTCGTGAGCATCGTCAACAGCTCGCGCTCCCCTGCCAAGGACTTGCGCTCTAGATCGGTCAAAACCATCGGCGCAGCCGCAGCCGGTGCGCCCGAACCGTCAGCCACAGGCACAGCGCCCATACCATCAGGCACGTCGATCGGCGGAAGATTGTCGACGACCTCCGCAGGCGCGGCACCGTAGGCATCGAGCGGGACGTAGTCGTACGGCTCTTCCTCGACCGGCGCCGCTACTGCCGGCGTGGCGCCCGATTCCCAAGCACCGCGACCGGCATCGCGAGAACTCGACGCCCGACCGCCCGCGCTACCGGACCGCTCGGCCTGCGCCCTCTGGCGTTCATAGTTTTGCTCGCGACGGCGCTCCGCATCTTCGCGCTTGGCGACATCGCGAAACACACGGCCCGAACTCGCACGCACGGTCTCCAGATCCAAACCCAGTAGATCGGCAATCTGGATAAAGTACGTATCGATCATATAGCTGTCACGAAGCGGATAGATGAGCGTGAGAGCGTCCTCCAGCGCCTTGGCGCGACCGCCCGGCGTGGTGATGTCGCTCGACTCCTGCAGCGAACGGTACACGAAGTCCATGAGCGGCTCGGCAGCGTCGATGCGCGCCTGCAGTGCCTCGCCACCATGCGCCGTGATGAACTCCATGGGATCGTTACCGTCGGGCAGCACCACGCAGCGCAGGTCCATAGAATCCTGCTCGATAAACTGAATCGCACGGCGAGCGGCCTTTTGACCGGCGGCATCGCCGTCAAACATATACACGATGCGCTTGGCAAAGCGGGTGAGCGTCTTGACGTGATGCTCCGTGAGCGCGGTGCCCAGCGTAGCGACAACGTTTTTAATCCCCGCCTCCCAACAGGCGATGCAGTCGGTATAGCCCTCCACCACGATGGCGGTATCCTGCGCGACGATAAACTCCTTGGCCCAATTAAAACCGTAGAGGTTTCGCTTTTTATGAAACACGCTCGTCTCGGCGGTGTTGAGGTACTTGGGTTGGCCGTCGCCCATAATACGACCGCCAAAGGCAATATTGTGACCCTGCTCGTCAAAGATGGGAAACATCACGCGGTCGTAAAAGCGGTCGGCAAGCTGCCCGCGCCCGCGGCTCACGGCAACGTTGGCATCGATCATCTCCTGCGGGGTGAAACCCGCCTGGGACAGGTGCGACACCAGCGCGTTACGGCCCGGTGCAAAGCCCAGGCAGTAGCGGCGGCAGACGTCGCCACCCATGCCGCGGCTGGCAAAGTACTCGCGCGGACGGCCGTCCTTACCGCGCATAAGCATGGTGTGGTAGAACTGGGCGGTCTCGGCGCACAAATCGTAGATGCGGGCACGCTTAGTGCCGCGCTCGCGGCGATCTCCGGTGTCATGCAGCTCAATACCCGCGCGATCGGCCAAATAACGGATTGACTCGGGAAAGCTCAGGTTCTCGCGCTTCATGATATAGGTGAAGACGTCGCCGCCCTCGCCGCAACCAAAGCAGTGCCACACCTGCGTAGCAGGGATAATGTGAAACGAGGGGGTCTTTTCGCCGTGAAAGGGACAGCAGCCCCAAAACTCATGGCCGCGGGGCTTGAGTTCAACCGTTTCCTGCACGATGGCGACTAGGTCG
>CAVALS010000252.1:0-3246 GCA_963589385.1 Bacteroidaceae bacterium | reverse complement strand
GCACCAGAGCACAAACAGTATCAGCAACAAAAAGCCCCATCTGGGGCTTGTAATAAGACAAGAATCTTCTAAACATGCAGTCCTCGGAGATAAAACAACAACGTAAAACCCTAGGGCAAAACAATCAGTAGTGTTTGCCCCAGGGTCGCCCTCGCTTTTAAAGCTCAGTTCCGCCCAGCCTGTGTGCGATGCTGTCACAGGCCAAAGCGCCTACGACGGTCTTGGCGTCTTCGATCTTGCCGTCGAGCACGGCGTCGATCAGCTCGTGCAGCGGCACCAGGTCCACGTTGACAAACTCATCATCATCGGGGTTGGGCGTATCAAACTCGAGCTTGGTAGCCAAGTAGATGTGGATAATCTCATCGCAAAAACCGCAGGACGTGACAATCGACGTCAAAAAGCGAATACGACCAGCCCTAAAGCCCGTCTCCTCATGCAGTTCGCGCTTGGCGCAATCGAGCGGGTCCTCGCCTGGATCGAGCTTGCCGGCGGGAATCTCGACCGTCACGCGGTCGATGGCGGTGCGGTACTGACGCACCAGTACGATCTTGCCGCTCTCGGTCAGTGCCACAACGGCCGCCGCACCCGGATGGCGAACGATATCGCGGGCGCTGCGGTGACCGTTGGGCAGCTCAACCTCAAGACGGTGGACGTCGAGGATCTTGCCCTTCCAGGCGCACTCCTCCGAAAGAATCTTCTCGTGCAGCTCGGCATCGTGCGGGTCGTCGTCGCCCAGCACCAGTGCCGGCTCGTCAGCGACCTCGCCACCAGGCTCGCCCTCGGCGTGCCCATACATGCGGCTGTCCTCTTCGACGATCTGCGCGTCCACGAGCTCTTCGTTCTTCTCGTCCATCCGTCTCATTCCTCTCGGATTTTAGGCATCCCAGGCGTCGCGGCCGCGCAGCGCGCGCAGGCCGATGTCGTGACGCAAGGTCTTGCCCTCAAAATCAATCTTCTCGCAGGCCTCGTAGGCAAGGTTGCGAGCGTTCTCGAACGTGTCGCCCAGAGCGGTCACGGCAAGCACGCGGCCACCGTTGGTCACGAGCTGGCCGTCCACCACGGCAGTGCCCGCGTGGTACACGGTCACGTTCTCCGTGGCCTCGGCATCCTCAATACCGGTGATGACCTTGCCCTTCTCGTAGCTGCCGGGATAGCCCGCGCTCGTCAGGACAACGGCCACGGCCCACTCGTCACGCCAGTCGAGCTCAATCTGATCGAGCTCGCAGTTGGCGCAGGCGAGCATGACCTCGACCAGGTCGTTCTTAAGGCGCGGCAGCACGACCTGAGTCTCGGGATCACCAAAGCGGGCGTTGAACTCCAGTACCTTGGGGCCGGCGGGGGTGAGCATAAAGCCGCCATACAGGCAGCCGCGGTAGTCGATGCCCTCGGCAGCAAGCTCGGCAACGGTCTGCTCCATGACCTTCACCATCATGGCGTGCTCCTCGTCGGTCACGATGGGCACCGGGCTGTAGACGCCCATGCCGCCGGTGTTGGGACCCTTGTCGCCCTCGAGCGCGCGCTTGTGGTCCTGCGAGGTGGCCATGGGGCGCACGGTCTTGCCGTCGGTAAAGGCCAGCAGCGAGCACTCGGGACCAACGAGCATCTCCTCGATAACCACGGTGTTGCCGGCATCGCCAAAGGTGCCGCCAAAGCACTCGCGCACGGCCTCCTCGGCCTGCTCAAGTTCGGTCGCCACGATAACGCCCTTGCCTGCGGCAAGGCCGTCGGCCTTGACGACCAGCGGGGCGCCTTGCTCGCATACGTAGGCGAGAGCCGAAGCCTCGTCGGTAAACGAGCCGTAGGCTGCCGTCGGAATGCCCGCACGCTCCATGAGCTGCTTGGAGAACAGCTTGGAGCCCTCCATCTGGGCGCCCTCGGCACCCGGGCCAAAGCAGGGAATACCCGCCGCGCGCACGGCGTCGGCCACGCCCGCCACGAGCGGAGCCTCGGGGCCAATTACCACGAGTCCGCATCCGTGGCTCTGCGCAAACGCCGCCACGGCCGCAGGATCGCAGTCGTCGAGAACAACGTTCTCGCCGCAGCTCGCGGTGCCGCCGTTGCCCGGCGCGATGTAGAGCTTGCCGGCGCGCGGTGATGCTGCGAGCTTGGCTGCCAGAGCATGCTCGCGGCCGCCGCTGCCCAACAACAGGATGTCGATGGTTTGAGTGTCCGCCTTCAAGGGTGCCTCCTCTATGGATGAATGGCCCGCTCCGCGCGAGCCCTTTGCAAGCAAATATACCCCTCGGCCGCCCGTCTGGGCTGCAAAGGGGTATATCGCAATAACCGTATAAACCGATTACTTCCAGAATCGGTTGATGATCTGCTCGCGACCGGCGCCAACGCCAATGAACGTCACGCGGGTGTGTGCCAGATCCTCGATAAACGCCACGTAGTCCTGAGCCTCTTGCGGCAGCTCATCAAAGCTGCGGCAACCGGTGATGTCGCACTTCCAGCCGGGGAGCTCCTCGTAGATGGGCTTGGCATGCTCAAAGCGCACCTGATGCTCGGGCACGCTCGTGTAGCGCTCGCCATCGACGTCGTAGGCCACGCACACCTTGATGGTGTCGAAGGCCGAAAGCACGTCGAGCTTGGTCACGGCGATGTCGGTGAGGCCGTTGACGCGCGAGGCATAGTTGGCGATAGGGCCGTCAAACCAGCCGCAACGACGACGGCGACCGGTGGTCACGCCGTACTCATAGCCCTCCTCGGTCAGCGTGTGGCCAGCCTCGGACTCATAGGAAAGCTCGGTGGGCATGGGGCCCGAACCGACGCGGGTGATATAGGCCTTCATGACGCCCAGCACGCGGTCGACGTTCTTCATGCCCACGCCAGAGCCGGTGATGGCGCCGCCGGCGGTGCAGTTGGAAGACGTCACGTACGGATAGGTTCCGTGGTCGATGTCGAGCAGCGTCGCCTGGGCGCCTTCAAACAGCAGGTTCTTGCCCTCATCGATCATGTTGTTGAGCAGCAGGCTCGTCTCGGTGATGTAGGGACGCAGGCGCTCGGCCATCGGCAGGTACTCGTCGCAAATCTGGTCCACGGTGTAGGTGGGCAGGTTGTAGATGAGCTCGAGCTCGGGGTTCACGCGGGCGAGAGCGGTCTCCAACTTGTCGCGGAACAGCGTCTCGTCCAGCATGTCCTGCATGCGCAGGCCAATGCGGGCCATCTTGTCCTGATAGCACGGACCAATGCCGCGCTTGGTGGTACCGATGTTCTTCTTGCCGAGCTTCTGCTCAAAGGCGCCAT
>CAVALS010000251.1:0-3267 GCA_963589385.1 Bacteroidaceae bacterium | reverse complement strand
GCGGGTCTGCGGAGTGTTCTGAAAACTAAGCCCGGCCCCCGCCTACGGTGACGCTGCTGCAGGCGGCCTGCGATGGGGCCGTTGTTGGTTGAGGCCGCTGGGCTGATGTGGGGGCGCGCGGCTGTTGCGAGCTCTGGCCCCGGCGGCGGCCCCGGCACTTCGCGCCTGCCGCCTTGGGGGACTGCGGAGCGCGGCCGGCAGCTGCGGCGCGTTGCGCCTGCTGCCTGCGGGGACTTTGGGGTCGTGCGGCAGCTGCGGCGCTGTCGCGCCTGCTGCCTTGGGTGACTTTGGGGTCGATTGGGGTTGTCTGCACAATTCGCGGTATTATGGTGCGGAGTTTTGAAAGGAGCCGCTGGTGGTCACGACGACGTTTGCTTCGCCTTTGGGCGAGATTTTGCTTGCCGCTGATGGCCGCGGTTTGACAGGGCTTTGGTTTGAGGGACAGGAGCACTTTGGCTCTACGCTTCTCAAAGAAGATGCAGAGCATGTTGAAGGTACCGATGCGGTTTCCGGTATTGGTGGCATATCGTCGGTGAGTCCGGCAAATGGTGCGGCTTCTTCGGTGCTTGAGCGTTCGTGGGCTTGGCTGAATGCTTATTTTGCAGGGCAGGAACCTCGGTTTACGCCGCCGTTGCATTTGATTGGCACGGCGTTTCAGCGTGAAGTTTGGTACGAGCTGCTTTCTATTCCGCGTGGCGAGGTCGCTACGTATGGCGAGATCGCCCGGCGTGTTGCGGCTCGACATCGTGTGCCGGGAAACGAGGCACCCGTTGTGTCTCCTCGTGCGGTGGGGGCCGCGGTTGCGCGTAATCCCATTTCGATTATTGTGCCGTGCCATCGCGTAGTTGCCGCCGATGGTTCGCTCAACGGATATGCCGGCGGGCTTGATCGCAAGGAGTGGCTGCTTCGACTTGAGGGCGCGTACGAGGAGTAACGCTCGAGCACTTTGCATAACTAGGACGCCGTGAAAGGACGAGTCACTGTCCCTTCACGCCCGGCATGCGTCAAAGCGCTCGACACGTGCGCCTTAAGTTTGGCTAAGCCATATCCTGCGTATTTAAAAACGCGCAGGTTGAGCAGCTAAGGCTGCGCTAAGGCGGTTGACGGTGCGCTATTATCGGCAGTATCGAAACCCGTATAGCCGTGCGCCAAAGGAACAACTATGAAGCTGATGCTTGCCGAGGACGAACCCGGCCTCTCCCGCGCTCTTACCGCGATTCTTCAACATAGCGACTACGAGGTCGACACCGCGCTCGACGGCCTGACGGCGCTCGAATATCTACTCGCCAACGACTATGACGCCGCAATTCTGGACATCATGATGCCCGGCATGGACGGCATCGAGGTGCTCAAGCGCACACGTGCCGCCGGTAAGCGACTGCCCATCATCATGCTCACGGCAAAAAGCGAGGTGTCCGATAAGGTCGAGGGTCTGGATGCCGGCGCCAACGACTACCTGACCAAGCCGTTTGCCGCCAAGGAGCTGCTTGCGCGTATTCGTGCCGTGACGCGTGCCGCGACGGCAATTGACGCCGCGACGTTCGGCGTGGGCAACGTGCGCCTCGACACGGCATCGTGTACACTCGTTGGCCCTTTGGGCGAGGAGCACCTGACCAATCGCGAGTTTCAGCTTATGGAACTCTTTATGCGCAACGCCGGCACACGCATGCCCACCGAACGTCTGATGCTCGAGGTTTGGGGTGAGGACGCGCCCGAAGGCGCCAACGTGGTGTGGGTCTATATCTCGTACCTGCGTAAAAAGCTGACGGCGCTTGGTGCCGACGTGGCCATTCGCGCATCGCGCAACCAGGGCTATTCGCTCGAGGTTGTCGAAGGGGACGAGCGGGCGTGAGCGTACGCGCGTGGTGTAAACGCATGACGGAGCGGTTTCACGCCGCCTCGAGTAGTACGGGGCGGGCTAATTCTGCTGACGCATTGGGCCGCCGCCTGCGTCGCAAGTTTATCCTCGTTGCCATGGGCGCCGTGACCGTGGTGCTCACGCTCATCATCGCCGGCATCAACGTCGTAAATTATTCGCATGTCTGCAAGATGGCCGACGCTCGCCTGGACTATATCCTGGCGGGCAAGGACGGTATCGATTGGAGGGACGAGCCTAAAGACGATCCCGCTAATGGCAAGGATGCCGGCGATGGCCAAGCGGGCGTTCGCATCAGGCACTTCGAAGGCATGACGGCGGAGTCTCCCTTCGACACGCGCTACTTTACGGTGACGATTGACGCCGGACAGGTTGTCGATGTCAATACGGACCGCATTGCCGCGGTGGGTGCCAAGCGCGCCGCCAGTATTGCCGCAAAGTTGCATTCCAAGGGTTGGGTCTCGGGTTTTTCTGGCAATTATCGCTATACGACTGACGTTCAAGACGATGAGACCACCTATGTGTTCGTGGACTGCTCGCGCGAGCTTGCAAGCTTTCATTCGTTTTTGAGCGCGAGCGTGGCAATCAGCTGCATTGGCTGGCTGGCGGTGCTGGCAATTGTGGCGGGCGCCTCGAGTGCGGTGATTCGACCGATGGTCGAGAGCTACAGCAAGCAAAAGCGCTTTATTACCGATGCAAGCCACGAGATCAAGACGCCGCTGGCCGTGATTGATGCCGCTAACGAGGTGCAGGAAATTGAGAGCGGCGAGAGCGAGTGGACGCAGAGCATTCACGAACAGGTTGCACGGTTGACGGCGCTCACGGAGCGTCTGGTGTTTTTGGCTCGCATGGACGAGGGCTCGGCGGGCTTTACCATGACATCGATCGATCTTTCGGAGGCAGTGGACAAGGCGGCAGCGCCGTTTGAGTTGGTGGCGGTTTCGCGTGGCAAGCGTCTGTCGACGTCGATCGCGAGCGGTGTGCGGGCTCGTGCCGATGCCGCGGCAGTGGCGCAGGTTGTTGAACTGCTGCTGGACAACGCCACGCGCTATGCGAGCGAGGGCAGCGTGATTGAGCTGAGCCTGCGTGCCGTTTCGCGCGGTGCGGGCAAAGGCTCGGCCGAGCTTGTCGTATCAAATGCTGTTGATGAGCTGCCCGAGGGTGACCTGGACCGGCTGTTCGACCGCTTCTGCCGCGCAGATGTCTCGCGTAACTCCAAGACGGGAGGCTCGGGCGTGGGCCTATCCGTGGTGCGCGCTATTGCCGAGGCCCATGGCGGGAGCGCTTCCGTCTGCGGCCACGGCAACCAGATCACCTTCACCGTTCGCCTCTAAAGCCGGGACTGCGGACAAAAAGTTGGACCATCAGGTCCGGTTTGGAGTCCGCATGAC
>CAVALS010000250.1:0-3267 GCA_963589385.1 Bacteroidaceae bacterium | reverse complement strand
GCAGTCGAAGATATTGGTGGCGCGCCCCGCGAGAATCTCGTTGTAGCGCGAGGAATACTTGCCAAAGCGCAATGAGGCGCGGCGGATGGGAGCGATCTCGCCCAGGGCGTCCTCGATGGCATGGAAGGCGGGATCGTGGAGGGGACGCATGGCCTCGAGGGCTACGACGCCCGCCGCCTCGGCAGCGCGGAAGACTTCCAGCGCCTGCGCTTCGGTGGCGCAGAAGGGCTTCTCGACGATGACATGCTTGCCACCGGCGATGCAGGCAAGGGCCTGCTCGTAGTGAAGTGCGTTAGGGCTGCCGATATAGACGGCGTCGACGTCGGCGGCGGACGCAAGCTCGTCAAGTGCGGTGAAGTTACGCTCGCCGCCGTGTTCGGCGGTAAAGGCGGCGCCGCGATTGGCGTCGCGTGAAAGCGTGCCCACAAACGCGGCTTGGTCGTTGGCGTTGACGACTTGGATAAAGTCGTCGGTGATCATGGATGTGCCGATGGTCGCGATGCGCAGCATACGTCCCCCTTGCGTTGTTTGGTCTACAGGATGAGTGTAGCGCGTGGGGATATAAAGCTGCGCGAAAACGCTATTACAGGTCGCTCTCGTTAAAGCCGGAGTCGATATCGAGGTTGCTGCCGTCGGCCGCCGTAGTTGCGAGCTCATCGCAGCGCTCGTTGAGCTCGTGGCCGGCGTGGCCCTTAACCCAGATGAACTCCACCTTATGCTTGCTCTTTGCGGCAAGCAGGCGCTCCCACAGGTCACGGTTCTTAACGGGCTGCTTGTTGGCAGTTTTCCACCCGCGCTTTTTCCAGCCGTCGATCCAGTGTTTATTGAAAGCGTTGACGACGTACTGCGAATCGGAATGGACCTCGACCTCGCAGGGGCGGTTGAGCGCCTCGAGCGCCACGATGACCGCCATGAGTTCCATGCGGTTGTTGGTGGTCTTGGCGTAGCCGCGTGAAAGCTCGGAGGTGAAGGTCTTGCCGGCGGGGTTGGTGTATTTGAGTACGGCGCCGTAGCCGCCGCGTCCCGGATTTGATCGGGCCGAGCCGTCGGTATAGATGATGACCTTCACGGGCTTCCTTTCGTTGGGTACGTTTCGTGTGAGTGACCATTGTAGCGCCATGCCCGCCGGGGACTAGCAATCTACGATTTCTACCCCGTCTTCCGACGGTTAGTTGGCATGGATGATGCGGTTGAGCTCGTCGAGGTATTGCTGCAAGAGGGAAGAGGGCTTGCGCTCGTTGTGCATGATATAGCCTACGTGCATCGTTGGGGCGTCTGCTAACGGGATCGATGCCATACCCCATTGCATTTCATTGGAGAGGACACCGGTCGACAGGGTGTAACCGTTCGACGTGATAAGTAAGTTAGTAAGTGTTCCGCGGTCCGAGATTCGTATGTTGCGGTCGCAAGGGATATAGCTAAAAGGTTCCTCGGCGTAATAGAAGGAGTTCGAGGTGCCTTGCTCAAAGCTGTAGCGCGTATAGGGTGTAAGGTCGGCAAGGGACAGCTGGGGGCGGCGTGCGAGCGGGTGGCGCTCGCTAACGAAGACGTGGACCGTCGCGTCGAATAGGGGATGGAAGCTCGCGCGCGCATCGACAAAAGCCTTCTGCAGAACGCGGGCGTTAAAGTCGTCCAGATAGAGGATGCCGATGTCGCTGCGAAACGCGCGGACGTCATCGATGATCTGCGATGTGGTGGTCTCGCGCATGATGAACTCGAACTTGCTGTCGCGGCAGCGCTCGACCACGTTGACAAAGGCCTCGACCGAAAAGGCGTAGTGCTGGGCGGAAATGGCGAGGCGGGCTTGCGGGGTGCCGCCGTCCTCGTAGCGCGCCTCGAGCATGTCGGCCTGCTCTACGACCTGGCGCGCATAGCCCAAAAGCTCGGTGCCGTCGTTAGTGAGCGTGACGCCGCGGCTGGAGCGCGTAAAGATCTCCAGATGGAGCTCCTGTTCCAGGCTTTTGACGGCGTTTGAGATGTTGGACTGAGCGGTATAGAGGCGCTGAGCTGCGGCGTTGATTGAGCCGGACTCTGCCACGGCAATCAGAAAACGAAGCTGCTGGAGGGTCATCGGCGCCCGTCCTTTCGATTGCTATCTATAAAACCGATAACAGGTTAGCGCTTTTAAGTGATTGACCGAGCGAAACAATGCTCGTACTATTCAAAACACACAAAGGCGGTAGGTAATTAAACCGACCACGGAACCGGGATGCGAAAGGAGGCCCGCATATGAATTGCTTACCAAGACGAATGCCGGGCTCCTGTTTGCGCCCGTCGGCGTGATCAGGAGACAGCGACTTACTTCTCTCTAATTTATTTACTTTTGTTCGATCAAGGAGATCATCATGAGCCAGTTCATCAACAACCCCGAGCACACCTTTGGTTTCGATACCCTGCAGCTTCACGTTGGCCAGGAGAGTGCCGATCCTGCATCCGACTCCCGCGCCGTGCCTATCTACCAGACCACGAGCTATGTGTTCCGCAACTCCCAGCACGCCGCCGACCGCTTTGGTCTTGCCGACGCCGGCAACATCTACGGCCGTCTGACCAACTCCACCCAGGGCGTCTTCGAGGACCGTATCGCCGCACTCGAGGGTGGCGTGGCAGGTCTTGCCGTCGCCTCCGGTGCCGCTGCCATCACCTATACCCTGCAGGCTCTCGCCCAGGCCGGTGACCACGTGGTCGCCCAGAAGACCATCTACGGCGGTTCCTACAACCTGCTGGAGCATACGCTCTCCCAGTTTGGCGTCGAGACCACGTTTGTCGATGCCCATAACCTGGAAGAGGTTGAGGGTGCCATCAGGGACAACACCACGGTCATCTATCTCGAGACGCTCGGCAACCCCAACTCCGACATCCCCAACATCGACGCCATCTCCGAGATCGCCAAGAAGCACGGTCTGCCGGTTGTCGTCGACAACACCTTCGGCACCCCGTATCTGTTCCGTCCGCTGGAGCATGGTGCCAACATCGTCGTTCACTCCGCAACCAAGTTCATCGGCGGCCACGGCACCTCGCTGGGCGGTGTGATCGTCGACGGCGGTAACTTCGATTGGAAGGCGAGCGGCAAGTATGCGCAGATCGCCGAGCCCAACCCCTCCTACCATGGCGTCTCGTTTGCCGAGGCTGCCGGTCCCGCCGCCTTCGCAACCTATGTCCGCGCTATCTTGCTGCGTGACGAGGGCGCCTGCATCAGCCCGTTCAACGCCTGGATCCTGCTCCAGGGCACCGAGACCCTGTCGCTGCGCGTTGACCGTCATGTCGAGA
>CAVALS010000249.1:0-3285 GCA_963589385.1 Bacteroidaceae bacterium | reverse complement strand
CGTGGATGGCGTCCAGGTTGTACTGCTTGGCCAGCTTAGCCAGCTCGAACTTGCCGGCGGTGGCGCCGTTCTCGGCCTCAACGCGCATCTCGAGGTTCTTCTTGGTGGAGTCGGTCACGACCTCGCCCAGAAGCTCGGCGAACTTGGCGGCATGCTCGGCCTCCTCGTGGGCAGCCTTCTCCCAGTACAGGCCGATCTCGGGATAGCCCTCGCGATGAGCGACGCGAGCCATGGCCAGGTACATACCAACCTCAGAGCACTCGCCCTCAAAGTTGGCGCGCAGGTCGGCAACGATGTCCTCGGAGACGCCCTCCATCTTGGCGACGCCCACGACGTGCTCGGCAGCCCACTCGAGCTGACCCTCCTCCTGCTTCAAGAAACGAGAACCGGGAACGCCGCACTGGGGGCACTTGAAGTCCTCGGGCAGCTGGTCGCCGTCGAACTCTTCCACATAACCGCAAACGGGGCAAACAAACTTCATGATTCGATCCTTTCGATCGATGGCGATGGGGCGCTTGTCCGGTCCCGTAAGGGCCCTCTCCGGACGTGCGTCTTGACGGGTTCTATTATCCATAAATGCAACCAAATGTGAAGCCTATTAGGAATGATTTTTAATAAAACAATTTTGAGATATGAAGATGTTGATTGATTAACGATTGGCAGGCCGCCTTTGACCGCCGCTGAGTACAATCGGTCGAGCAAATGTTGACCAATCAACAAATGAAGGAGTTTCCTTTATGCATCTAGCCCGTCGTGCCTGGTGCCGAACATATCAGACGGTTTTTCGCATTGCATTGCCGATCCTGCCCTATACCGAGCCGCGCATTTTGGAGCATGCCGAGGATGTGCCCGCGGTGCTTCAAAAGCGCTCGATCCAGAAGGTCCTTATCGTGACGGACCCTGGTATTGCACGTTTGGGGCTCACGGCATCACTCGAGCGTGCGCTTACGGCTCAGGGGGTTGGCGTTGCGGTCTATGCCGAAACGCGTGCGAACCCCACGGTCTCGAATGTGGAGGAGGCGGCGTCCCTGTATCGAGAGAGCGCCTGCCAGGCCATTATCGGTTTTGGCGGAGGATCGGCCATGGACTGCGCCAAGGGCGTGGGCGCACGCATTGCGCAGCCAAGTAAGCCCATCAACAAGATGCGCGGCCTGCTGCGGATTCATCGTCGCCTGCCGCTTCTCATCGCCGTTCCCACTACCGCCGGTACGGGAAGCGAAGTCACGCTTGCGGCGGTAATTACCGATGACGAGACGCACTACAAATACCCCATTAACGACTTTGTGCTCATCCCGCGTTTTGCAGTCCACGACTGCGAGTTTACGTGCGGCTTGCCCGCTTCCATTACGGGGCAGACGGGCATGGACGCCCTGACGCATGCCGTTGAGGCCTTTATCGGGCGGAGCACCACGCCCTATACGCGTAAGATGGCGCGACAGGCGGTGCAGCTTATCCATGACAATTTGCTCGAGGCCTATGAGCATGGTGATGACATGCGCGCTCGTCGCAATATGCTTTCGGCGGCGTATAAGGCGGGCGTTGCGTTTACCCGCTCCTATGTCGGATATGTGCATGCCATCGCGCACAGTCTGGGCGGCCGATACGGAATTCCGCACGGTTTGGCCAACGCGATCATCCTGCCGCACATGCTTCGCGCTTATGGTGACGCCGCCGCCCCCAAGCTTGCCGATCTTGCTCGCATGGCGGGCATTGCGCCGGCTACCGCGCAGGACAGTCTTGCGGCCGAGGCCTTTATCGATTGGGTCGACCGCATGAACGAGGCCCTGGGAATCCCCAAATATGTCTCAGGTATTCGCCGCTCCGACATTCCTGAGATGGCGGCGCATGCCGATGCCGAGGCCAATCCCCTGTACCCCGTTCCGCTTTTGATGGACCGCTTGGAGCTCGAGCATATGTACGAAGTCGTTGCAGGTGGTATGTTTGAGGGCGAGAACTAGGAGGGTCCATGAACACCGGGGAAATTGCGCGCATCGTCGGCGATCAGCGCACCTACTTTAAGACGCACGCTACGTTTGATGTCGATGCTCGACGTCGCGCGCTCGTGAGTTTACGCGATGCGGTCCGGGCGCACGAGGCCGATATTGCCCATGCGCTCAAGACCGATTTGGGAAAGTCGCATGACGAGGCATATATGTGCGAGATCGGCACGTCGCTTTCCGAGATTCGTCATCAGATTGCTCACGTGGTTCGATGGAGTCGTCCGCGCCTGCGTCCGTGCGATCTTGCCAACGCCGTGAGTGTGTGCAAAACGCAAGCCGTGCCCTATGGCGTCACGCTCATCATGGCGCCCTGGAACTACCCGTTTTTGCTGACGCTCGAGCCGCTCGCCGGAGCCCTTGCCGCGGGCAATACCGTGGTCATCAAGCCGAGTGCATATGCTCCGGCATCGAGCGCGGTGCTCAAGCAAATCTGTGAAGAGGCATTTGATCCGCGTCTGGTGACGGTTGTCGAGGGCGGGCGCGCCGAGAACGAAGCGTTGCTCGATGAGTGCTGGGACAAGATTTTCTTTACCGGTAGCGTTCCGGTCGGCAAACTCGTCATGGAGCGCGCAAGTAAAAACCTTGCGCCCGTGACGCTTGAGCTGGGCGGAAAGAGTCCCTGCATCGTGGATGCGACGGCAAACTTGAAGGTTGCGGCACGGCGTATCGCCTTTGGTAAATGGCTCAACGTGGGGCAGACCTGCGTGGCGCCCGACTACCTGCTGGTCGATACGAGCGTGCACGACGAGCTGCTGGGCCTCATCAAGGAAGAGGTCCGTCGCATGTTTGGCGAGCACCCGCTCGATAACGAGGATTACGGGCATATCGTCAACGCCAAACATTTTGTGCGCGTGCGTGGGCTGATCGATCCCGATAAGGTCGTGCTTGGAGGTACCGCGCGCGAGGCTTCGCTCAAGATCGAGCCGACGATTTTGGATGGCGTGGCCCCCGATGACGCCGTGATGCAGGAGGAGATCTTCGGCCCCATCTTGCCGGTACTGACGTTTGAGAACTTAGACGAGGCCGAAACGTTTATTACGGATCGTCCGACGCCGCTGGCCCTGTATATCTTTAGCCAGGACCGCGAGGTCCAGCAGCGCTTTGTGCGCTACGTGCCCTTTGGCGGCGGCTGTGTTAACGACACCATCATGCATCTGGCTACGAGCCATATGGGCTTTGGCGGCATGGGCGCGAGCGGCATGGGGCGGTACCATGGCCGCGAGAGCTTCGATACGTTTAGCCACAAGAAGAGCATCGTGAACAAGGCAACGTGGCTGGACGTGCC
>CAVALS010000248.1:0-3289 GCA_963589385.1 Bacteroidaceae bacterium | reverse complement strand
CGGGGTAGAAGCTCAGGGTCACGTCGTCAAGGATCACCTTGTCGCCATGGGCCTTACGAGCCTGATACATCTGGTAGATAAACTCCGCCATTTGCCTGTTTTATCCTTTCTACCTTCTGTTTCCCTATTCTTGATTCGCTTTAGTGGAAACGAAATGAGGAAACCAGCTCTGAAACTAAACGAAAAAGGGGCATGGTTGCCCACACCCCCTAATACTACCTGGGAAAAATCCCCCGGAACATACTATGAACTGCGTACGCTAGTTTTCCGCAACCTTAACGAGCGGCTCGCTGCGATTTGCGCCACAACAGATACGAGTAGACGTAGACGGCTCCAACCGAACCAAACGCCAGAACCGCAATCACCGCGGCGACGACTTCACTCGAAAGCACGCTGCCTGCCACGCCCATCACAATCAGGCCAATACCTAGCACCATAAAGCAGGCGCCGCCAAAACGCTGCGTACGGCGCCAGTTCTCGGGATCGGCAAGCGCCCAGGGCGTCTTGATACCGAGCGTATAGTTCTGCTTCACACGCGGCAAGTAGTTGCCTACGCCGATGAACAGCAAACCGACAACACCGGAAATCAGCACGTTAACCGAACCGACCGCCGGCACCACGCCCCAGACCGTAAGCTCTCCCAGCCAGCTTATGGCGCACATGAACAAGGTGAAGGCGATTACGAAGCCCTGGTAGAACTTGCCCGAGGTTCGATATGCCTCACCTTTGGGGTCGATGCGCGGCACCACGCAGAACATTGCGAGAAGCGCCAGAGGCAGCACGCCGAGCGCGGAGGCCATCCAGCTAGGACCCCAACCGTCGACGGCGCCGTTCGCGCCCCAGTGCGTGGGAATCTGCGCAGGCAAGCTCGGCATCACCATGAGGTGCGCTACGACATTGGCGACGCACAGAGCGACCAGCGCAATCCACACGCGCGACGATACCCCCGTGGGGTGAATGCCCTTGTTTTCGTTATTCATCCTTATCACCTTCCGTGTTTGTAAAGCCCATAAACCAGCCAATCAAATCCTGCATGACGGTGGTGTTTAAGCTGTATACGATGTTTTGGCCATGGCGCTCGTCGGTCACCAACCCGGCGTTTTTGAGCGTCGCCAAGTGATGGCTCAGCGACGGCTTACTGATATCGAAATGCTCGGCAAGCTCCCCCGCCGTGCAATTGCCCTCGCGCAGCAACTCCAAAATGCGCCGTCGCGTTGGATCGGCAAGCGCCTTAAAACCCTCTCCCGGCATAAGACCTCCTCTCATCATCTCTCATGACGCGCACACTATACTCGATATTTAGATATTTGTCTAACTATCTAATCTTGTACTCAAAAAAATAGCCGCCTCCGCGTAATGCGAAGACGGCCACTTCTCACGCTACAAACGTGTTTTGGAGTTGGCCAACCCGCTGCAACGGGTGCCATCTGCTTCAATCTTATGCGAACCCCAATCCCATTTCAACAAGCCCAAGGGCTCAAATGGAATCGCGATAACACCTATAATGGCGATAGCTAAAACACGATTCGCTTCCCCATCGGAGGATGTCTATGACCGAAACCGCTGCCGCTCTCGTCGAGACACGCGACACCAAGCTCGAGATCATCATGGGCCGCGAGGCACTCGATAAGCTCGCCGATGCTACGGTGTTGGTGCTCGGCTGCGGAGGCGTGGGCTCCAACTGCTGCGAGGCACTCGCCCGCGGCGGCATTGGTCATTTCGTCATTCTGGACAAGGACATCGTCGCGCCCAGCAATATCAATCGCCAGGCTATCGCCTTTCACAGCACCATCGACAAGCGCAAGGTCGATGTTATGGAAGCCATGATCCACGACATCAATCCCACCGCCACCGTTATCAAACGCACCGAATACCTGCTGAGCGACAACATCGACGAGTTCTTCGCGAGCGTTTTGGAGCAGACGGACGGCAAGCTCGACTACGTCGTCGACGCCATCGACACCATCTCGGCCAAGCTCACCATTGCCAAATATGCTCAGGACCACGACATTCGTTTGGTTAGCTCCATGGGCGGGGCCAACAAGCTCCATCCCGAGTGCCTCCGCTTTGCCGACATTTTCGATACGGTACGTGACCCCATGAGCCGCATCATGCGCAAAGAATGTAAGAAGCGCGGAATCAAGAGTCTGCACGTGCTGTTTAGCTGCGAGGAATCGGTTAAGACCCAACCCCGCGACCCGTCCAACATCCACGAGCGTACCGAGTTGGGTACCGCCAGCTTTATGCCGCCCATCATGGGTCAGATGATTGCCGGCGAGGTTATCCGCCAGATCAGTGGACGCGGCACCGAGCGTGTGCGCGCCGACGGCCAACGCCTGGACTAGCGGAGTGCGCCGAGATGGAGCCCCGGTTATTTGATGCACACTGCCATCTTGATTTGATGGCTCACCCGGACGCCGTTGCCGATGAGGCGACGGCACTGGGCTTGGGCCTATTTGATTGCGGCGTCGATCCACGTGACTTTTCGGCCGCAAACGAGCGCGCCCATCGCCAACCAAGCATCATCGCCGGCATTGGGCTTCACCCCTGGTGGCTTGCCGACGGTCGCTGCGGTCCTGCCGAAATCAATCTGCTTTGCGAAGTTGCAGCCCAAGAGCGCTACATCGGCGAGGTGGGACTCGACTTTTCTGCGCGCTTTGCCGGAAGCGAGCCGCTGCAAACACAGGCACTTGACCGGCTCTGCGAGGCTCTCGCGCAACATCCTCTTACCGGGCGTGTGATATCAATTCACGACGTTCGTTCGGCAGGAGCCGTACTGGACGTCCTCGAATCGCATGGACTACTCATCCCAAACCCCGACTCCCCCGCTATCATCTTCCACTGGTTTAGCGGTACTTCGGACGAACTCGTCCGCGCGCGTAATGCGGGCTGTTATTTTTCCGTGAACGAGCGGATGCTCGCCACCAAGCGCGGTCGCGAATACGCCCGACAGATCCCACTCGATCGTTTACTGCTCGAGACCGATGCGCCGGCGGAGGCAAACACCGAAACAAGCGCACAGTCGCTTATCAGATCGCTCACATGGACCTCAGAACGCATCGCCTCACTCAAAAACCGCGACGCAGAGTGCATCGAGTCGGCAGTTTTAGCAAATGCGCGCTCTGTATTTGACCTTCGCTAACCCCTGTGGGCAAAAAATGTCAAATATGAGTACTGTTGCAAATCCAGTAACATTATTTTACGGCAAAATAGCGCCTTGATAATGTACAGCCAGGTCGCGCGCGCAGACGTGGTGTAAGAGCGTCCTGAGGTCCGTCGCTGCAAGTCC
>CAVALS010000247.1:0-3292 GCA_963589385.1 Bacteroidaceae bacterium | reverse complement strand
ATGATGCATCCACTGTGTTTGGCTCTGTTTCATACCAGACTCATGTACAGGATATTGGCTGGCAAGCTCTCGTTTCAAATGGAATGACGGCGGGCACTACAGGCCGTGCTAAGCGCGTCGAAGCCCTCAAGATTAATTTGCTTTCACAGGATGGCACCCCGCTGGGGAATGATAGCATTTCGGTCCAATCTCACATTTCCGGGATCGGCTGGGAGTCTCAGCCGGTGGGTAACGGGCAGACATCTGGAACAGTTGGACAGTCGCGAGCCATCGAGGCGATCAAGCTATCTTTGTCGGGCGGTCTTTCTGATTCGTATGACATTTGGTATCGCGTTCATTCTGCAAATGTTGGTTGGCTTGGCTGGGCCTCAAATGGTGAGCCTGCTGGAACGCAGGGCTATGCTTGTCAGATCGAAGCTATTCAGATTAAGGTGCTTCCAAAAAATGCTCAAGATGCGCCAACGCGAGGCGATGCCTTTAGGGATCATTCTCAGGAACCGCCTACCGTTTCCTATCGATCTCATGTCTCTAATGTTGGATGGATGGGCGCTGTCGCGGACGGAAAGACATCGGGGGTTATTGACTCAAGAAATGCAATTGAGGCGCTGTCGCTTAGCGTTAATTGGTATCGCCGCGGAGGCTCCATTTCCTCTCGCGCACATGTGTCTGGTGTCGGTTGGCAAAGCTGGTCTTCAGGTGCTGTTGGCACGACCGGGCAGTCTCGGTCCATTGAGGCCGTTCAGTTTAAGCTGAACGGCGAGATATTTGCAACTTATGGCATTTGGTACCGTGTGTATGCTTCCAAATTGGGCGGATGGCTGGGCTGGACGTCTAACGGGTCTCCTGCGGGCTCGGTGGGGAAGGGTGCCGCCATTCAGGGTGTTCAGATTTTATTGGTCGAAAAAAGCGGCTCTGCTCCCGGCGATACGTTGAACCATTTCATTGGAGCTACGGATGTTCTAAGCGGGAGCTCGCTTGGTCTTAACGGTAAAAGCCTGGGCTCCGTACAAGGCAAATCAATCCTATTGGGCTCCGAGAACGGCTCTGAACCTTTAACCTCGCTCTCCATTTCGTTTGATAATCAAGAGATTTTAGGCTCAATTGACTATTCCGGCTTTTTTGAATTTGGCGGATGGAGCGGTGCTGTTTCTGACGGTGCTGCGCTTAACTCTAAAAACGATGGGCGTGTTCTAAAGGCGGTGAGATTGGCTCTTACTGGAGATTTGTCTAATGCCTATGACATTTGGTATCGCTGCTTTGACTCCAAAAAAGGATGGCTTGGTTGGGCATGCAATGGCGCGGATGCAGGGGCAACGATATCGGGTTCATTCCTTAAGACTGTCGAAGTAAGGATTGTCAGTAAAGGCGGCGGCGCTCCCGGAATAACGGACGGAGCATTTGTTTCCGATACTTCCGCCGATTGCGCTCACGTTGTATATCAGGCTCATTCGGCTAACCGTGGGTGGTCTCCTTCTGTATTTGATGGGCAGGTAACCGGCACAACGGGACAATCGCTTTCTCTTCAAGCTTTGAATGTGTCGTTGTCCGGTGTGGATGACGATTCTCAAATTGAGGCAAGAGCACATGTTGCCAATATTGGTTGGCAGGAATGGCGATCTTCCGGTTATATTGGGACCGTTGGACAAGGATTGGCCATTCAGGCTCTTGAGCTGCGCTTAAATGGTTCCCTCGCGAATCAGTATGACATTTACTATCGAGTTCATTCGGCGGGCTATGGTTGGTTGGGTTGGGCAAAAAACGGCGATTCCGCTGGAACTACCGGGCTTAATATCCAGATAGAAGCTGTCCAAATTGAACTTGTTGCGAAAGGCGGGGATCCAGGCGCGTCGTCTGCGCCCGCGTTTATCACGGCACCAGCCCTAACGCTCCAGGCGCATGTCGCCACGCTTGGTTGGATGAATCCGGTTGGCAACGGCGATGTTGCGGGCACGACCGGTAGGGCACTTGCGATTGAGGCTCTGAAGCTAAATGTCTCCACTAGCGTATCGGGCGGTATAGAGTACTCCGCCCATGTGCAGGATGTCGGTTGGCAAAGCTGGACTTCCAACGGGGATATCGCTGGAACGGTAAGCCGCGCAAAGCGTATCGAGGCTATTAAGATTAGGCTGACCGGTGGCTTATCGAACTACTTTGATGTCTGGTATCGGGCATATTGCCAAGACTTTGGATGGCTCGATTGGACTTCTAATGGGCAACCTGCGGGCACATCCAAGATTGGATATAGGATCGAGTCGGTTCAAGTGACGATTGTGCCTAAGGGTGCTGGAGCTCCCGGTTCAACTGGGCGTCCGTATACCGATCAGCCTTTGCTGCCTGCCGACATGATGGCCATGCTTAATCGGGCTAATAGATATTCGAGCAATACAAACTGGCTCATTATGGTTGACAGGCAAGCATGCCGCCTTGGAGTTTTTCGTGGACAGCGCGGGTCGTGGAGTTATGCTCAATACTGGACTTGCTCTGCCGGCGCCCCTAGTACTCCAACGCCTACGGGTGAGTATACCGTCACCGGCAAGGGCTACTCGTTTGGACATGGGTATACTTGCTACTACTATACGCAGTTTTACGGGGACTACCTGTTCCATTCAATACCGTATTACCAGGGAACTTTTAATCCCATGGACAGCCGGATGGGAATGCATATTTCACAAGGCTGCGTGCGTTTGCCCATCGGTCGCGCTAAATGGATTTGGGATAACGTGCCTCTTGCTACCAAGGTGGTAATCTACTAGTTATTCCTGTAAACGCCGAGAGTTTGTTAGGGGCCCTTTCCTGTTGCCGTTGACTTGGCAACGGAAAGGGCCCTTGCCTTTGGATGGGGCTTCTATTTCTTCGTTCACCTAATTGGTGGCCTTAATGAAGCTAACTCCCGATAGTATGGTTATTGACGGCTGTCTATCTAGGAGGCGATTCTCTTGAAAAGGCAATTTAGAGCATTTGTTGTTCTGATTTCCTGCTTCATGTCGATGCTGCTTTTGAGCCCTTTGGCTTGTTGGGCGGATCAAAATATTGGTGCCAACGAATATGAATCCGTTCCAGAGACACAATCCGACTCCTCGGATCAAACTGCTGCTGCAGCCGATGAAACGGCGCCTTCGATTGATGCTACCGTGGAGCCCAAAGAGGCGGCCCCGGACGTCAGCTATAAATCTCACATTTCAGGCATTGGTTGGAGCCGACGTTTACATCGAATGGCTCGACCTCTGGCACAACAGGCCAGTCCCGTAGGCTTGAAGCACTCAGGGTTTCCCTCCCTAATTCAGAAGACCTT
>CAVALS010000246.1:0-3292 GCA_963589385.1 Bacteroidaceae bacterium | reverse complement strand
ACAAAGCCGCCAAAGCAACCCTTGACGAGGCGGTCACCGACGTCAACAATTGGATTGATCAGCAAGCCGCCAAGGCCGAATAATAAAACACACATTATGCTGCTGCAGCAGCCAGTCCTTGCAGAACAATGTCATGACAAAGGCCCGAGAAGACGACTTCTCAGGCCTTATCCGTGCCGCTCCTCAGTCGCTTGTAGCGACAGCTCCCCTCAAAGAGGGGAGCCAGAGAAACACTTACTTCGAGATGTTGAACTTGAACTCGGCGTCTTACCGGTCTTCTTCGTCCTGCCTTGCCGCGGATATTCAATCGCATCGCAGGGTTGCATAGCCATAAAGCGATTCCACAAACTGGCTTATAGATGGCAGATTCGGAAGGCTGACCGGAGGCATCTCGCCTATGTATGGCAGTTCATTCCAGAAAGACCGCAGTTAGAGGGTACACAATTACCCCCTAACCGGTCTGTCACAAAAACGAGCTGCCACATATAAGCGAAATACGTCCGGACGAACGCCAGAATCTGCCATATATAAGACCACCTGTCAGAAATCTAATTCAAGCCGATCAGCAAACCACCATTACATTACCCTTGATTTGGTGTACATACAACACCTTAGTTATCCTTGATTTGGTGTATAAATAGCACTTCGCTTACCCTTGATTTGGTGTATAATTAAGCATGTTATTACCCTTGATTTGGTGTATCTACGGCGGTGAGACATGGAAACTTTCGAACGAAAAGCGTACGAAAAACTGGCTTCCTGGAAGGATTCTTCCCAAGGAAGCACAGCCCTGCTCATCGAGGGCGCACGGCGCGTCGGGAAAAGCACCATCGCGGAGGAATTCGGACGACGGAACTATGCGTCGTATATGCTCGTCGACTTCTCGAAAGCCCCCGATGACGTGCTGGGCTACTTCGTCGACCTGCGCAACGACCTCGACGCGTTCTTCATGTATCTGTCATCCTTCTACGGAGTGGAACTGCACAGGAGGGATAGCCTCATCATTTTCGACGAGGTGCAGCTGTACCCGAAGGCCCGCGAGGCCATCAAGCAGCTGGTGGCTGACGGGCGTTACGACTACATCGAGACAGGCTCGCTCGTCTCCATCCGCGAGAACGTCAAGGACATCCTCATTCCATCAGAGGAGGAGTCGATCCGCCTGAATCCCATGGATTTCGATGAATTCCTCTGGGCTTTGGGAGAAAAGCCACTGTCCACGCTCATCGCGGACTCGTTCAAGAAGCGCAGGCCGCTCCCCGATTCGCTGCACAGGAAAGCCATGCGGCTATTCCGTGAATACATGCTGGTCGGAGGCATGCCCCAGGCTGTGTCGAAGTACGTCGAGACCCATGATCTCAGCAAAGTCGACAACGTCAAACGGAACATCCTCCGACTGTACAGGCAGGACATCTCCAAGCATGGCGGCAGCGACCGGATACGCATCACGCGCATCTTCGACAACCTGGTGGGTCAGCTTTCCAAGAAGGAGAAGAAGTTCAACATCACATCGCTGGGAGAGAAAGCGAAAACCCGCGATTACGAGGACGCCTTCTTCTGGCTTTCCGATGCGTTCATTACCAACGACTGTTTCAATTCCACCGATCCGAGCGTGGGCTTGAGCATTAGCGAGGACCATTCGACGGTCAAATGCTACGCCGCCGATACAGGGCTTCTCACTACGCTCGCCCTGGCCGACTCGGAACAGACCGGAAGCAACCTGTACCGGGACATCCTCCTAGAACGCATCGAGATCAACGAGGGCATGCTCGCGGAGAACGTCGTCGCACAGCTTCTCCGGGCCAACGGGCACCGGCTGTTCTTCTATTCGCGCAGCGATCGCGACGACCCGTCGAACCGCATGGAGATCGACTTCCTCATCGTCGAACCGTACGAGAACGCGGCAATGAAGTACAGGGTCAGCCCCATCGAGGTCAAGTCATCGAAACGCTACCGCACGGTCTCGTTAGACAAATTCAAGGCAAAATTCGATAAGAAGGTCGGCACCAGATACGTGCTGCATCCGAAACCGCTGGTTGTGGAAAATGACGTAGTCAAACTGCCGATCTACATGGCGGGACTGCTGTAGAAGGCTTCATGCAGACAGCGCTTTTTGGTGCACTACCAGCGAATGACGCCCAACCCCGTTGTCTATTTGTAAGTGCAACGCCTTCGTCAGAGTTGTAAGTTGAGCAGTTCGTCGGCAAACGCCTCGGCGGGTGTGCGGTAGCCGAGCGCGCGCATGGGCCGGTTGTCGGTCTCGTCGACGATCTCCTGGAGTTCCCTCGCCATGCCCGGTTCGATGATCGTGCGTTTGGGCAGGTAACGGCGGATCATGCCGTTGCGGTTCTCGTTGCTGCCCCGCTGCCAGCTGGAATAGGGGTCGGCGGAGCACGTGGCCATGCCCGGTTCGTCGCGCAGCCGCGCGTGGCGGGCGAACCCGGTGCCGTTGTCGTGCGTGACGCTGAGCCTGGCGGCCGCCGGCAGCGGGGCGAACATCGCCAGCCGCGCCCCGACGCTCCGCTCGGCGGTCTTGTCGGGGATAACACGGGCCATGAGGAAGCGGGTCCTCCTTTCGACCTCGGTGTGCAGGTCGCATCCCATGCCGATGACGCTGTCGGCCTCCCAATGGCCGAACCCGCTGCGAGCGTCCGCCTCCGGCGGACGACCGGCGATGGAGACCCTTCCGGGGATAGGGAACCTCGACACCCGACGGCCCGCATGCTTGCGCCGCCGCCGGTGGCCGCGCGGCAGGCATCGGGCCCGGCGTTCGCGGCGCGGCTTGCTGGAATGGATCCATCGGTAGACGGTCTCCGGGCACACGCGCATGGCATCGTCGCCGGGGAACAGGACGCGCAGCCTGCCGCTGACGGGCGGCGGCGACCAGCCGCAGCCCAGCTTCTCCGCCACCCACGCCCACAGCCGGTCATGCGACAGGCGATGCGGCTTGCGCGCTTTGGCGCGCCTCCGGGCGGCCTTGCGCCGGGCCGGCCCGGCGATGTAATAGCGGCTCGTCCAAGGCCCGGTCTTGAGCCGCCTGGGCCGATAGGGACGGTAGGATTCGCTCTCGTTGGACGGGAACCACGTGTTGCGTTTGATCTCACGGCTGACGGTGGACGGGCTGCGCCCGATCATCGCGCCGATCGCCCGTATGCCGGTCCCGTTGCCGATCTCGATCTGGATGACCTGGCGTTCCTCTTCCGACAGGTGCGAATACACTTCCCCCATAGGTGCAACATCCCTTCCGGACTGGTTTTCTAGACAATCTCCAATCTAACGGGGTGTTGCACTTTCA
>CAVALS010000245.1:0-3292 GCA_963589385.1 Bacteroidaceae bacterium | reverse complement strand
CCATGCTTGTCGTGGTGGCGCTGGTGCTTGCGCTGTTCTTTGCAGGCTACGAGGCGTCGCGACCGGGCCTGCGCCAGATTATGCCCACGCTGGTGCTGGCGGCGCTGGCGGCGGCGGGCCGCATCTTGTTCGGCCCCATTCCCGACTTTAAACCCGTGAGCGCCATCGCCATCATCGCCGGGGCGACGCTCGGGCGTCGCAACGGCTTCATGGTCGGCGCGTTGGCAGCACTGACCAGCAATTTCTTTTTTGGGCAGGGCATGTGGACGCCATGGCAGATGTATGCCTGGGGCCTGGTTGGCTATGTTGGCGGTGCGCTGGCGCATGCCGGTGCGTTCGACCGTGCGGATGGAACCGTGCGCATGCCGGCGCTGATGGCGTACGGCTTTGCTTCGGGTCTGCTGTACGGCGTGGTGATCAACGCGTACGACATTATCGGTTTTGTACAACCGCTCACGTGGGCGGGCGTCGTGGCGCGTCTTGCCACGGCAGTGCCGTTCGATATCACACACGGCCTCGCGACCTGCGTGTTCTTGGCCGCCCTCTACAAGCCTTGGTGTCGACGGATCAACCGCGTTGTCGTGAAATACGGGCTGTAGGGCTGGTTGCGCCGGGGCGTGAATCAATACTTCCGAAGTACCATTTCAAAACTATGCCGGTTTACGGGGCTAGATTAGCGTAGGCCGACCATACCGGCTTTTTTCAAAATAGAGCAAGCCGTTTACCTGAGGTTTTATTATTTCGGAATTGCGTATGGTTGGGGGTTCGCGATTCAGCCCCGTAAACCGGCATAGTTTTGGAATGGCCGGCTGATATGACGGGCATCGTGGCCCTCAGAGAGCCAAATCGATCCGTTTTCCTCCGTCTCCAGACGTTCCCGGGGAATCAGTTGGCGGCGCTTGCCACGAAACTGGCCCATCTACTACGTTTAGCTTGATACCCCCGACCATGACCGCGTTTTATGAAAAACCGCAGGCTTTCTACCTGCGGTTTTCTTTTTGCGTTGTTCGCTGTGGTTGAGGGTAGTGGCTTAAACGTAGTAGATGGGTCAGTTCCGTGGCGGGAGGGCCGCGTGGGTTCCCTCGCGAGGTGAAAATGATCCCTTTTCCTCCGTCCCCAGGGGATCAATTGGGGCTAGAGTTCTAGCGTGAGGGTGACGGGGCAGTGGTCGCTGCCAAAGATGTCGCCGCGGATGCCGGTGTCGCGTACGTTGTCGGCGATTGCGTCGCTCACCAGGAAATAATCGATGCGCCAGCCGGCGTTGTTCTTGCGAGCATTAAAGCGGTAGCTCCACCAGCTGTAGACGCCCTCGACGTCGGGGTTTGCCGCGCGCCAGGTATCGGTGAAGCCGGCGTTGAGCAGCTCGGTAAACTTGCCGCGTTCTTCGTCCGAAAAGCCCGCGTTGCCGCGGTTGGACTTGGGGTTCTTAAGGTCGATCTCCTCGTGCGCCACGTTAAAGTCGCCGCAAGTTACGACGGGCTTGCCGCTCTCGCGCTCAAGCGCGCTCAAAAAGCCGCGATAGGCATCGTCCCAGGCCATGCGCACATCGATGCGCGCGAGTTCGTTTTGCGCGTTGGGCGTATAGACGTCAACAAACCAAAACTTGTCGAACTCGAGCGCGCAGACGCGGCCCTCGGTCGCGGCTTGGGCAACGAGCTCGGCAGCCTCGCCTTCGCCGGCGTAGGACAGCAGCGCAGCGGCGTGCAGCACGCGTAGCGGTTCCTGGCGGCTAAAGACCGCGGTGCCCGAATAGCCTTTACGCTCGGCGTAGCTCCAGGTTTGGTGATAGCCGGGCAGGTCAATATCGACCTGGCCTTCTTGCAGCTTGGTCTCTTGCAGCGCCAGGATATCGACGTCGAGTTCTTGCGCGATCTGGATAAAGCTCGGGTCCTTTTTTAGCACGGCGCGCAGGCCGTTGACGTTCCACGAGGCGAAAGTGTAAGTCTGAGGCATGGTGTCCTTTCGACGGGGTTGGCAGGCTTAAGATTAGCGCAACGGGGGCGGGGTGGGCTCCGTGGGCGACGGCGCAATCGCGGCCGCCCCGACCAACATGGACGGAGGACAAACATGACGCAAGCGATAACAGATCCCAGGCAGGCCTCCGCCGCGCTGGCGGAGCTGTTCAATACCCACGAGCGCGTGGTGTTCTTTGGCGGCGCTGGTGTTTCCACGGCAAGCGGCATTCCCGATTTTCGCAGCGTGGACGGCCTGTATCACCAGCAGTTTGCCTATCCGCCCGAGACCATGCTGTCGCATAGCTTTTACGAGGCGCATCCGGCCGAGTTCTTCGACTTTTACCGCACCAAGATGATCGCGCTTAACGCTAAGCCCAACCGCTGCCACACCAAGCTGGCCGAGCTGGAGCGCGCCGGCAAGCTCGACGACGTGGTGACGCAAAACATCGACGGCCTGCATCAGATGGCCGGCTCACAGCGCGTGTTCGAGCTGCACGGATCGGTCCATCGCAACATTTGCCAGTCGTGCGGCGCGGTCTATAGCGCCGAGTGGATTTGCTCGCGCGAGCACGAGGATGCCGCGGGCGTGCCTGCGTGCCCCGCGTGCGGCGGCCGCATCAAGCCCGATGTAGTGCTCTACGAAGAGCCGCTCGACGAGCATGTGTTGACCGGTGCCGTTGCCGCCATCGCCGCCGCCGATGCCCTCATTGTGGGCGGGACCTCGCTCGTGGTGTATCCGGCGGCAGGCCTTACGCGATACTTTACCGGCGATACGCTGGCCATATGCAACCTTGCTCCCACCGATCAGGATGCAAATGCCGACCTGCTGATTTCTTGCGACATCGCGGCCGCGTTTGCGTTCTAGCCCGCGCGCGCGGATACAATAGAAAGACTGAGTGCAAAGCGACCCCGCCGCCAGCTCCCCAGACTCGGCGGCGTGGGCATTTTAGGAGGATGTTCATGGCGAACGACAGCAAGACATGGCGGTGCGGAAAGTACGAGCTCAGCTTTGACCGTCCGCGCATCATGGGCGTCCTCAACGTGACGCCCGATTCGTTTAGCGATGGCGGGGAGCACTTCGATCCGGATGCCGCCATCGAGTACGGCCTGGCGATGCTCGACGCCGGCGCCGACATCATCGACGTGGGCGGCGAGTCCACGCGCCCCGGCTTTACCCCGGTCAACCCCGACGAGGAGGCTCGCCGCGTGCTGCCCGTGGTGCGCGCGCTGGCCAAGGAGGGCGCCATCGTCTCGATCGACACGCGTCATGTGGCGGTTGCCAAGGCGGCCGTGCGCTGCGGCGCCTCGATCGTCAACGACGTGACCGGCTTCACCGA
>CAVALS010000244.1:0-3306 GCA_963589385.1 Bacteroidaceae bacterium | reverse complement strand
GTCATGCGGACTCCAAACCGGACCTGATGGTCCAACTTTTTGTCCGCAGTCCCGGTCCTCAACGGGAAACTGCGTCCCATAATTAGGCCGAGAAATGGGATGAACTTTCCCAATCGGGTCCCAAGCGGAAACTGCATCCCATTCCAGACAAGAATTCCGGGACACACTTTCCGCAAACAAAGAAGGCCACATGACGTGGCCTTCGACTTATATATGTTTAGTGGATACCCCCCTATGACAAGCCGCGCTCCAACAACAGGGCGTCTGTCCGGGCGGAGGCATATAAGGTTCATCGCGAGTTCCGCACGCAAAGGGGGCCACTTAATGTGGCCCCCGTCTTGCGCAGGACTGTCCGAGCAGGGAACCTTATATGCCTCCGCCCGGACAGACGTTTCAGTTATGAGTGACCCGCTACTTGATCTTGGTTGTACCCGGTGCCAGGTTGGGGTCGGTCTCGTTGGCCTCGGTCTGGAAGTGCTCGGTGTACACATTCTTGCCGTCACGGAACATCTCGTAGTACTGCATCTTGGCGTAATCCTCGCGCGCCTTGGTTGCGGCTGCGGCAGCGGCGTCGTCACCGGTGACGTTGGAGGAGAGCGCCCAGCGCAGGCTGGCGTCCTCGTAGCCCACCGAGTTGATGGCGGGCAGCGACTTACGCAGCGTCATGTGCGCTTTCTGGTAGTCGGTCAGCGGTGCGCCGATCAGCTGCATCAGCTGCGTGGACAGGTAGTTGGTGGACAGGTCGTCGACCTCGCTCGTCTGGTCGCAGCCGGCAACGTCGTAGTTGGCCCAGATGATGTAGTCGGTCTGCCACAGACGTTCCTGGTGGGTGGCGTCGTCCTCGTCGGTAAACCACTTATCGTTGAACTTGGACGGGAAGAACGGCTGGTGATCGCCCCAGAACACCACGACCACCTTGCGGTCGAGCTTGCTCAGGGCGTTGAGGAAGTAGCGAAGCGCCTGGTCGGACTGCTCGATGCACGAGACATACTCGTCGACATCGGAGAGCGTGCCGTCCTCGACGGTCTTGGCGTCCAGATCGGTCGTGTCGATGTTCAGGTGCATCTGCTTGTCGACCGGCAGCAGGCCCGTATCGTAGCCCGAGTGGTTCTGCATGGTCACGTCGAAGATAAACTGCGGATCGGCGTTCTGGTTGAGCATCTCAAGAATCTTGTCGTAGGTAGCCTGATCGGTCACCATGCCGCGCAGGGTATCGGCGCCCTGGAAATCGTTGATGGACAGGAACTGGTCAAAGCCAAAGTCCTTGTAGACGTTCTCGCGGTTCCAGTTGGTGGCGTGGTTGGGGTGCATGGCCGTGGTGGAATATCCGAGCGACTTGAACTGCTCTGCCAGGTTCCCGGTCGTTTCCATGTTGTAGATGGTGTAGGGGTACACGCCCGAGCCCAGGTTGGCCATGGAGTTGCCGGTCATAAACTCAAACTCGGTATTGGCGGTGCCGCCGCCGTAGGCGCTCACGTAGAGCTTGCCGCGGCTGAGGCAGTTGGACAGGTTCTTAAAGTACTGCGGGCCTTCGTAGCCGGCGCGCATGTTCTGGTAGATCGAAAGATCCGAGAAGGTCTCGTTCATGATGGCGATGACCGTGGGCTTCTCGCTGTCGAACTGCTCCTTTGCGGCGGCGCGCTCGTCGCTCTTGGCCGCGTCGGACTTGTCGTAGGCCTTGGCGTACTTTTTGAGCGTGGCCTTGGCATCGTCGACGGAGTAGTCGGCGGGTTTGGGCGGCTTGATGGACTGCGCTGCGCTAATGAAAGCGGGCAGGTAGCCCTCGCGCCAGTAGCTCTCGAGCGGGCGCCAGGTGTAGACGGTGATGCCGAGGGTGTTGTAGTAGTCGATGAGCGTGACGTGTGCGGTCACACCGCCCAGGCACAGCACGGCGACGAGCAGGTTGGTGAGCAGCATGCGCTTGGCGTTGGCGGCGCCCTTCTGACGGTGCGGTGCCACCAGGCCGGCGTACTCGCACAGCAGCATGGCGATGGCGGTAAAGCCCATGGACAGCACGCAGAACAGTGAGATCGAGAAGGTGTAGCCGTTGCCGGCGACCGCGGCGGCGGTGGAGATGGCCGAAAGGTCGCCCGGCTGGATGGGCATGGATTTAAACGTGATGACGAAGAACTCGGCAATGCCCAGGACAAAGAGGGCAAAGGCCAGGACCGCGGGAGCTGCGCCGTGGCGCTGGAACAGGAAGAACAGGCCGGTCATGAGTGCGGTGATGATGGCCCACTCGAGCAGGATGCACAGGGGGTAGACCCAGGTAAAGTCGTGGTTGGACGATACCTCCATGCCCAGCAGCACAAAGACGCCGGCGAGCAGCAGGCACAGGACGGCGGCGACGAGCGGTTTGCCCACAAAGGCGCCGCGCAGGCGGGCGAGCTTGCCGGTGGGGGCGGGGGCGTCGGGCGCGGCGAACGCAAAGACGCGCGGGGCGATGCGGTCGCGTGCGATGCTGGCCCAAGCGCAGCCGGTGAGGATGACGTTGGTCAGGATGAGCATCACAAAGGCGAGCGGCTCGTTTTGCGCGACGAGGCCAATAGCGCCCCAGACGGTCAAAAAGAGCTGGAACAGGCCGAAGGCGACGCTCCACCCAAGAGCGCTTTTGGCAACGGTGCCCGACTGAGCGCGAATGGCCTTGGCTTCGCGCAAAACAAGGTAGACGGTCGCCGCAAGACCGACGAGCGAGATGGCGGCAGCGAACATGCTGAGACTCCTCACAAACTTAAAACCTACGAAAGCGGGGGTTTACCCGATTGTTACCTAAATATGCGCTGCATTTGCGGGCTGCGCACAACAACCAGCCATATTAACGCGCATGCGCGGCGGTGTGGCGCAATGTAGTGGCGACCTGCGCGATAATGGACGGGAATTACACGGAAACGTAAAGGCTTCTTAAAGAATTGGCGAGGATGAGGCGATGAACGAGCAGGTTTGCACCAAGGCTGTGGATACGTGCGGCTATCCGGTCGAGACGACGGGCAATGCGGTGCTGGACACGTTGGAGCACCGTTCCTCCACGCGTGCCTTCGCGCGTGATGACGACGACCGTCCCGTGGCGGTGGCCGACGAGCAGCGGGCGGCGATCTTGCATGCGGCGAGCCGCGCGCCGTCGGCGGGCGCCATGATGATGTATTCCATCGTGAGCATCCGCGAGCAGGCAACGCTCGACCGCCTGGCCGACCTGTGCGACCACCAGCCCATGATCGCCAAGGCGCCCTGGGCACTTATATTTGTGGTCGACTATGCCAAGTGGATCGATCTGTTTGAGCACGTGGGCTGCTTTGAGCCCGAGTTTGT
>CAVALS010000243.1:0-3310 GCA_963589385.1 Bacteroidaceae bacterium | reverse complement strand
GGGTGCTAGGCGAGTTGAATGACATAGCTGAACCTTGTTCATCTGCGTTACACTGCCGCTTAGATGGGACAAGCTGACAAGCTCATTTACCTGCTTAAAGACCGATTAGTCGGGGGATTAATAACAATCGGCCCTCGCTGTACAAAAACTTGCCGCTTGCGTACCAAAAGACAACCTAAAACACAAGGTCGCTCTATTCATGGCGCGGCTTGTATGGTCTTGCGGCTACAGTGTCCATACGGTCGAGTTGAGGAGCGGGCATGGTAAACGATTTGAGCAGTATAGACGAGCTCGAGCTGATGCCGCTGGGCGGAGGCTATATGGTGCGACGCGAACGCTTGATGAATGAGCTTATCGCCAAGGGCCGAAAGGCCGGCATCGTGGTTCTTTATGCGCCCGACGGGTTTGGGAAGACCTCGGTGCTGCTGCAGTACACCCATGAGGTTAAATGCGACCCGACGCGAGGCCCCGTGCGGATTATCGAGGCCGATCGCGCCACTGGGCGCGAGGTGTTTATGCAGCTCGAGGTGGTTACCGAAGAACTCAAAGACAAACCGCACTCCCTTATCGCGATTGATAATGTGCCAAACCTCGATCAGCACGATACCGAAGACCTCATCGACAGGATTCGCGGGCTGCGCGCTATGGGGGTAGGGGTCTTTATCTCCTGCCGTCCTTCAAATCGTCAGCTGATTCATGGGCTGGGCGATTCGGTCAAGATCAATGCGCAGATGCTCAAGGTGCATGCCTATGAGTATTCGGCGTGGGCATCGGCGTTTTCGATCAGCACATCGCTTGACTTCTATCAGCTCACGCAGGGCGTGCCCGAGCTCGTCTCGGCATTGCAGACGGGTCTGTATGGCCAAGGTGACGTAGCCGGCCTGCTCGAAAACGAGATTGTCAACGTATATGGCGCGGCACTTGTCGACCTGGCTTCGCTCGACAATAATGCGCTGTTTTGCGTGGCATGTCTCATGGTTTTGATGGGCGAGGGCAATATCGCAGAACTCGAGGCTTGCGGGGTGAGGCTGTCGATGGTCGATCAGTCCTACTTTGTACGCGACTACCCGATCTTTGGCTTTGATCCCGCCGAGCGGAGTTTTACGTGTCTGGGCACGGAGGATAACGGACGCTTGCGTTTGCGTAAGTTGGTGGCCGAGGTTCGCCCCGAACTTGTTCCGAGGGCAGCCCGGATTTTGCTTAAGGCGGGCCGATGCGATGCGGCGATGGGCCTGGCGGACGCCTTTTTGGACCGTGAAGCGGTCCTTGAACTTGCTGGGCAGTATGGGGTCGATCTGGCTCTGACGGGGCACGGGGCCGATATCTGCCGAGCGGCGCTGGGCACGATCGATGCCGACGATCCGGCTCCAGAGCCAACGCCTGCCGAAGCGCTTGGCGTATATCTGGCAGCGGTCAGCGTGTCCAATACAAAGCTCGCTCGCTATATGGCATCGGTCGTCGAACGCGGGGGCGAACGGGCGGCCTGCGAAATAGACCCTGTTTCATGGAGGGTGGCCCAGACACTGACGGCTGTTTGCTATGGGGACAACGGGCTTGGGCTTCCTACGAACCTGGCCGTGCCAGAAATCGAGACATCCCATACCGCACTCGATATGTTGTCTGCGCATGTCGAGGTCAAACGCTGTCTGACCGAGCGGGGAAATGACGGCGGCGTTCTACAACAGCTCAAAACGAGCAAGGCCTACGACTGCGAGCTCGACATCGCGGGGATTGTTATACGGGCCGATAGCATGCTGGTGGAGCTCTTTGACGGGTCGTTTGCGGGAACCGACAAGCGCGACGACGAGATGACGGTGGTGCGGGAGGCGCTCGACGTACGTGGGCTTAAGGCGATGGCTATCTGGGTGCGCATGGTGTTGGCGGCACGGCGGCTCCTTTCCGGCTTGCCGGTAACCGACGATGCGGCGTTCAACGAGCTCGATCGTTTTGCCGTGCGCATGCGCGACAACCAGATTCAGCTGTTTGGCCTGTTGCTAGAAGGCTGGCAGTCACTGGCAGAGGGACGGCCGGTTAATGCAAAGTTCCGTGCGGTCCAAGTGCTCAAACTTGCCGAGGAGTCGATTGCGTACATGCGCGATAACGCATTGCTGCTGGAGCGCGCGGCATATCTGCGTAACACCTCGATGGTTTCGGTGCGCGAGGAAGCGGAGTTGCTCGATATAAGCCAGACGCAGGTTGGTGGAGCGGAGGCCTGGATGGTGGCGCTGCATTTGGCTTGCGCGGGGCGAGATAGCGATCTTGCGGCCTGGATGTCCATGAATCGTACGGGGATTCTAGAGCCATCGTATCGGCTTTTTGCGCGCCTTGCCATGCATTGTCTGGGTGAGCCGGCGGGCAGGATACGCAAGAAGCTTCCCGTGCGCGAGCTGTCGCGGTACTCGCTGCGCGACGATTTGGAAGGGGAGGGCGAGCGTCTGTTCCAGGCTGGCGAGGTTGAAGCCGTTGATACCATCGACCATATCGAGATTCGCATGTTTGGTGCGTTTCGCGCCGAGCGCGACGGATTTCCCATCACGGACAAAATGTGGCGCCGCAAGAAGGCGGCGACACTTGCCGAGCGGCTTGCACTGGGCATGGATGCGCTCGTCGACCGCGAGACGCTGGCCATGGAGCTGTGGCCCCATGCCGAGTTCAATAGCGCCCGCAACAACCTGTACTCGACGATATCGCGCTTGCGGTCGGCTTTGGGACCGACGCCGGATGGCAAGTCGTGTGTGCTCATCCAAAATGAATGCATTGGGCTCAACGGCGACTACGTCAAGACCGATGTACGGCTGTTTGACCAGATAAGCCGCGAGGTTTTGGGAAATCGCACGGGTGCGCGCGGACCCCATTTAGTTGAGCTGTGCCTTAAGATTGAGCAGCTTTATGCCGGACCGCTGTATGTTCCCAATGGCTGTAATCCCACCTACTTTTTGCGTATGCGACGCATTATGCAGTCAAAGTACATCGATTGCATGATTAAGGGAGCAAATGCCGCTCTAGAAGAAAACGATCTGCAGTCGGCGATTTGGCTGGCGGAGTCGGGGCTTCGGCAGGAAACGGCGCGTGAGGATATGGTGCGCTGCGCCATGCGCGTCTACAGTGCGGCGGGGCGACGGCGCGATATCGTCGAGCTGTACAGCGGGCATATGCACCATCTGAGGGAGCAGGTCAATGGCGTGCCCGAGCCCGAGACGCGGCGTCTATACGAGCGCTTGGTGGAGGGGCGGCTCAATCGCGTGCTGGTCGAGCGATAAAAAACGGGCGCCCGAAGTACTTGGGCACCCGTAAGCTTGCTATGTGTTGG
>CAVALS010000242.1:0-3315 GCA_963589385.1 Bacteroidaceae bacterium | reverse complement strand
GCTCGATCTTCTTGCCGGTAACGCCCTTCCACTCACCGGAGCGCACGCGCTCGGCGAAGGCATACATGCGGTCGAGGACCTCGTGCACGTCGGCGACGACGTCCTGGCCGTCGACAATGAGCTGGCCCTTCTCGCTTGCCGGGCGACGAAGCGCGGTGTGCAGGACGGCGCGGTCCTCGGTGGTGTTAATGTGCTCGCCGGAGAACATGGCGTCGCGGCGCTCCTCGAGCTTCACCTCGCGGGCAAGATCGCACAGCAGCTTGACGGTCTCATCGGTCACCAGGTTCTTGGACAGGTCGAAGTGCAGGTCACCGGCGTCAAAGCTCAGCTTGTTCACGCGCTCCGCATCGGCAGCGAACCATGCCTTAAGGTCGATACCCTCGGCCTCGAGCTTCTCCTGATGGGCCTCGAGCGCCTTCCAAGCGGCGGTCGACGTAGCGTCGATAGGTGCGGCAACAGTTGCCATAAAGTCCTCCTCAACATACGGGCGCATACCTCCATGCGCCCGGATAATCAGATGACCCTATTCTAGCGCAGGTCAAGACCGTAATCAGCGAGCGTTGCCAATCCGCCCCTAAACGGCGACCGACCAAAAAGGGACAGGTTAATTTTGGCAGGTCAAACGCTTTACCTACCAAAATTAACCTGTCCCTTCCTGGCAGATATTAGGCCGCAGCGCAGACGCTACCGAGCAACTCACGCAAAGGAGACCCGATGCCCTCCAGCAGTTCGGGCGCGATGATGGCAAAAACGGGAACCTCGCCGGCACCCACAACGGCGGGCACTTTGCCCTCCGAGACAATGCAACCGTAGGGAACAAAGCCGTCCTCGCCGGCATCGAGCGCCGCCATGCGACGCGCGAGCTCGCGCGCGAAGCCAGCAGTATCGGCATCGCCAATCGCCAGGATAAAGTCCACGCCTTCGTCGGTCGCCAGGGCCACGGCTTCGTCGATCAGCTCGTCTCCCCCGTCGCCCTCAAACGAGCCGTAGCGGAAAAGCACACGCTCGAGTAGGGCTCGATCAAGCGAGCCAAGTGCCGCCGAGACAAGCTCATCGCGCGTATGCTTGTCACCTCCCAGCACAACCAGCGCCTTGGTGCCTCCGTAGTGAGCGACCAATCGTCCGCACCAGCGAGCCACGTCTCCATCCGCAACAAGGCGCGTCGGCATACCAAACCCATAATTGACCATCTTTTCCACAACCCTTCCGTGCGTATAGGCGGTATCAATCGTTAGGCTCATACTACGAAGCGAGCTTTTCCGAGCTGTTTCGCGCTCTTTAGGGCTGCGTTAAAAACCCGATGCAGCCGCACGATCATACCCGCCAAAACAAACCAGTCCCTTTTTGACAGGTTTTGACGATGTCCGTGCAAGCGGGTATTATCGAACAGGTATTCGATAAGAACATGTGTTTGATGAAAGGACACGGATGGCGCACGAGCAGCACACCTATATCTGCATCGACCTCAAGACGTTTTATGCCAGCGTCGAGTGCGTCGACCGTGGGCTCGATCCGCTCACCACCAACCTGGTCGTTGCCGACGAATCGCGCGGACGCACGACCATCTGCCTTGCCATCACGCAGGCCATGAAGGACCTCGGGATACACAACCGCTGCCGTCTGTTCGAGATTCCCGACGGCATCGACTACATCAAAGCAGTGCCGCGCATGCAGCACTACATGGAGGTGTCGGCGCAAATCTACGGCATCTATCTGGAATACGTCAGCCCCCAGGACGTGCACGTCTACTCCATCGATGAGTGCTTTATCGACGTGACGCCCTATCTGGACCTCTATCACACCGATGCGGAAGGGTTCTCCTGCACGCTGCGCGACGAGGTCCTGGCGCGCACCGGCATCACGGCGACGGTCGGCATCGGCCCCAACCTATTCCAGGCCAAGGTTGCACTCGATATCACCGCCAAGCACGTACCCAGCCGCATCGGCATACTCGACGACGAGACCTTTCGCAAGGAAATCTGGCCCCATCGTCCCATCACCGATATCTGGGGCATCGGCCCCGGCGTGGCAGCCCGCCTCGAGAAATACGGCGTCTACGATCTGATGGGCGTCGCGGCGCTCGACGAAAACCTGCTTTACGACGAGCTCGGCGTCAATGCCGAATATCTCATCGACCATGCCTTCGGGCGCGAGCCGACAACCATCGCCGATATCCAAGCCTATCGCCCGCAGGCAACCTCAACCACCACAGGACAGGTGCTCTCGAAGGGCTATGCCTACGAGCAAGCCTACACCGTCTTGCGCGAGATGGTCGACAACGCCGTGTTGGACTTAGTCGATAAGCACGTGGTATGTGACAGCATCTCGCTCTTTGTGGGCTACGCGAGCGAGCGCGCCGACATCCGCAGGCTTGATGCCAGCGGTACAGCGCAATATGTGGACGGATGCGGCCACCTGCGCTCGAGCACATCGAGTATCGAACCTACCGCAACCGCCGGCCCCGAGCTCGCGCCCCGTGCTCCCAAGCCCGTCCAGCGCGATGACGAACGGCGCCGCCTGGTGCGCGAAGCGCAGGCAATCGATGGCATCTTCGTGGGAGAGCATGGCGGCAAACCGCGCGGTGGCTATGCCGCACTCTTTGCGCACTCTAACGCCTCGCGAAAGCTGCCCGAGCGTACCAATTCGTTTAAGAAGATCATGGGCTATTTCGATGAGCTCTGGGCGCAGACTGTCGATCCCAAACGACCGGTCAAGCGCATCAACCTGGGATTTGGCAACCTCATGCCCGAGGAATTTGCCACCATCGATCTGTTTAGCGACGTCGAGGCCGATGAGCGCGAACGCGACTTGGCGCGCGCCGTGTTGGCCGTAAAAGGCAAATACGGCAAGAACGCCCTGGTCAAAGGATTGAGCTTTACCGCCGGTGCCACCGCGCGCGAACGCAACGATCAGGTAGGAGGACATCGTGCCTAAACCCAAGCAGCAGCCTGTGCGGCCGCCGACAGCCTTTGAGCGTTTGGCAGACCCCGAGGGAAGACGTCGCTCCGCCGACCCCAAGTTCACCGCTAACGGCGCCGTCCGTGCCGGCCGTGCCGCGCAGTTTATGCCCTTTGCCGCCCTCACGGGATACTACGAACTCGTGCGTAAACAAGAGATCACCGCCGAGCCAAAATGCGAGCTCACGGAAGAAAAAGCCCTCGAACTTTCGAAAAAGCTCGAGGGCCTCAAGCGTGGCGACCTGGTCCGCGTCACCTATTACGATACGTACGGCTATCGCGCTCGCACGGGCATCCTTGACGAGGTGCTCCCCGCCTTCAAACTACTCAAGCTCCGAGACATCGCCATCGACTTCGA
>CAVALS010000241.1:0-3345 GCA_963589385.1 Bacteroidaceae bacterium | reverse complement strand
CCGGCGAGCTCCAGCGTCGCGGCTACAAGAAGATCTTCGTCTGCTCCGACCCCGATCTGGTCAAGTTTGGCGTCACCGCTAAGGTGACCGACGAGCTCGACGCTGCCGGCATCGCTTGGAGCCTCTACTCCGAGATCAAGCCCAACCCCACCATCCAGAACGTCAAGGACGGCGTCGAGGCCTTCAAGGCCGCCGAGGCTGACGCTATCGTGACCATCGGTGGCGGCTCCTCCATGGACACCGCCAAGGCCATCGGCATCATCAACAACAACCCCGAGTTCGCCGATGTCCGCAGCCTCGAGGGCGTTGCTCCCACTAAGAACCACGCCGTGTTCACCATCGCCGTGCCGACGACCGCCGGTACCGCCGCCGAGGTGACCATCAACTACGTCATCACCGACCCCGAGAAGGTCCGCAAGTTCGTGTGCGTCGACACCAACGACGCCCCCGAGGTCGCCGTCGTCGACCCCGACATGATGGCCTCCATGCCCGCCGGCCTGACCGCCTCCACCGGCATGGACGCTCTGACCCACGCCATTGAGGGCTACACCACCAAGGGCGCTTGGGAGCTCTCCGACATGTTCCACTTTGAGGCCATCAAGCTGATCAGCGAGAACCTACGCGACTCCGTTGCCGAGGCCAAGTCTGGCCAGCCCGGCTCCGGCCGCGAGGGCATGGCCCTTGGCCAGTATGTCGCCGGCATGGGCTTCTCCAATGTTGGCCTGGGCATCGACCACGCCATGGCTCACACCCTGTCCGCTCACTACGACACCCCGCACGGCGTCGCTTGCGCCATGCTGCTGCCGATCGCCATGGAGTTCAACAAGCCGGTTTGCGCCGAGCGTCTGGCCAAGGTTGCCGTCGCCATGGGCGTTGACACCACGGGCATGAGCACCGACGAGGCTGCCGACGCCGCTATCGCCGCCGTCAAGCAGCTTTCCGCCGACGTGAACATCCCGCACGTCTGCGAGGCTATGAAGGCCGACGAGATCGAGGTCCTGGCCAAGGACGCCATGGCCGACGCTTGCTTCCCGGGTAACCCGCGCGAGGCGACGCTCGACGACGTCATCGAGCTCTTCAAGAAGATCTGCCCGGCTGCCTAGCCCAGTTTGGTGGTCCTTCGCCCGTAGGTGTATGGTCTTTTGACGTGCCGCTGGCCCCGCCGTGCTACGCACGGCGGGGCTTTTTGTGCTGCGTCGATGCCCTGAGACGGACAAAACCAAGGCGTACTGCCCGCTGCGGATAGGTGGTGCACTTCCCTGCGTGCATTTTTGGGAGTATTCAACAAGCTCTTAAAAATGCATAACGTTGTGAATGGGCGGTAGTGATCCGCAGGCGCCCATCGACAGCCATTGTGGGCGGGCTATCGATGAGTGGAGGGGGTTGTTACTGAGTTTCTGCTTTGCGACGACCTGCAACACTGCTGTAGCCGCGTCGTTTTGTCGTTCGTGATGGGGCCGTTGGGGCCCACGGTGCTGAATACTCCGTTTTTTGCACGGTCCAAGGTGGGGCACCCTGAGACGAAGCAAAAAGATGCCTCATTTCTATGCAAATACCAATAGGATTTATGCAAGATTGAGATTGTAAACCGTGCACGTGCACAAAACCGGTGCGGGGACGTCTGGAGGCGGCTCGGCTCCTGGGGCATTGCACGTGCAGAACGGTTAAAATCGGGACTCGGTCTTAGTTTTACTTGGAAGGATGCATATGACTTCTAATATTGATGCTTCTCTAGAGGAGACGCTCTCCTATATCGCAGGACAGCTTAAGACGCTGACTTCTATTGCCTCCCCTACCGGCTATACCCGTGCGGCGACTGATTATCTGATGGAGACCCTGCGCGATATGGGGTTTGGGCCTGAGCGTTCTAATAAGGGTAACGTGCTCGTTGAGCTTGGCGGCGAGGGCGAGCCGCTCGTACTGGCGAGCCATGTCGATACCCTAGGCGCCATGGTGCGTTCCATTAAGGACAATGGCCGCCTGCGCCCCACGACGCTCGGTGGGCATCAGTGGTCTACGGCCGATGGCGAGAACTGCACCGTCTACACACGCGACGGCAATGTCTACACGGGCGTGGTTCTTAACACCGAGCCTTCGGCGCACGTGGCCGACGAGCCGGTCAAGACCATCGAGAAGAACATGGAGATCTTGCTCGACGAGAACGTCGACAGCAAGGACGATGTGCTCGAGCTGGGTATTCAGACCGGCGACATCATCGCTATGGATCCTCGCACGACGGTGACGGAGAGCGGCTACATTAAGAGCCGCTTCCTGGATGACAAGCTATCGGCCGCCATTTTGTTGGGCTTGGCGCGTGCCGTCGCCGCTGGCGAGGTGACGCTTTCGCGTAAGGTTTCGCTGCTCTTTACCGTGTACGAGGAGGTGGGCCACGGCGGCGCCTTCGTGCCGGCCGACACGCGCGAGATGATCAGCGTTGACATGGGCTGCGTGGGCGACGACCTAGGCTGCACCGAGCACATGGTGTCGATCTGCGCCAAGGATTCGGGCGGTCCGTACAACTACGACCTGGTGACGGCGCTGTCCAATATCGCGCGCGAGCTTGAGCTCGATTACGCTATCGACGTGTATCCGCATTACGGTTCGGACGTCGAAGCCACGCTCTCTGCCGGCTACGACATTCGCCATGGTCTGATCGGCCCCGGCGTGTATGCGAGCCACAACTACGAGCGTAGCCACATGGACGGCGTGCGCAACACCTTCGAGCTCGTCCGCGCCTACGTACAGCGCTAGCGATGCAGCGGCCTCGGCTGATACGGCAGTACCGACCGAGGCCGTCCTCTCTAAGTTGCGGTGAAATAGGGACTGTTTGGCGGTTTTAAACGCTTAAACAGTCCCTATTTCACCGCAATTTATGAAGGGGATGGGGCTACTTAAGTGCGCCGGTCACCGTGCCGCCGCCGAGGACGATGTCGCCGTGGTAGACTACAACGGCCTGGCCGGGGGCGATGGCTCGCTGCGGCTCGTCAAAAGTCAGCAGCATTTGCCCGTCTTCGCCGCGCGTAAGGGTCGCTGCTTGGTCTTTCTGACGGTAACGGTACTTGGCGCCCACGCGAATGCCGCCGGCATCGAGTTCTGCCTCCATGCGGTCGGCAGGGGCGCTCCAGATCCAGTCGTCGGCCGTGAGTGCTGTGGCCGTTAGGTCCTCGGCCTCGCCCAGATGCACGGTGTTGTTGGCGGCATCGACGCCCGTCACATACACGGGATGCGCCATCGCGACGCCCAAGCCCTTGCGCTGGCCGATGGTATAGCGCAACGCGCCGTTATGGCGTCCGACCACGCTGCCGTCGCGCCACACAATGTCGCCCGGTGCAGCGGGATGTCCGC
>CAVALS010000240.1:0-3346 GCA_963589385.1 Bacteroidaceae bacterium | reverse complement strand
ACTTTATCACCCGCCTGCCCGACGGCTATGACAACATGCTCACCGGCAACGGCGCCCAGCTGTCGCAGGGCCAGCGCCAGCTGATTTCGATCGCCCGCGCCGCCGTCGCCGATCCGCCGGCGATGATTCTGGACGAGGCCACGTCGAGCATCGACACCCGCACCGAGGCCATCGTGCAGGCGGGCATGGACAAGCTCATGGAGGGCCGCACGACGTTTGTCATCGCGCACCGCCTGTCCACCGTGCGCAACTCCGACGCAATCATCTGTCTGGACCACGGCCGCATCATCGAGCGCGGCAACCACGACGAGCTGATCGCCAAGCGCGGATACTACTATCAGCTCTATACCGGAGCGTTTGAGCTGGAGTAGTTCGGCTCGCCGAGATGGCCGATTTGCCGCTCATTCGTCGGGCATGACCCTAAGGTCAATGCCCTCCTCTTTCGGGGCAAATCGACTCATCTCAACGACCCAAACGCAATGCGCCGCAACGAATAAAGCCTCCGCAGCCACACGAGCTGCGGAGGCTTTTCTGTACCCTTTGTTACAAGCTTACCGTTCCTCGCGTTGCAGCCCGGCTGCCTCAGCTGTCTTTACGCGGTTCTTGTCGATGTACATGTTTTTGTCGGCCTGGGAAAAGAGCTCGCGCATCGTAGGCGGTTCATCAAAATCACTGGAAAGTGCGTAGCCCACCGCATAGCTGATAGGCATGTCGGGGTGAGCCTCGGAATACTCGTTCACGTTCGCACGAACCCGAGCGAGACAGGACTCCACGGCAGCTCGATCGGCATCCCGCAGCACCGCGATAAACTCATCGCCACCGTCGCGGCCCACAAAGCAGGTCTCGGACGCCACACGCCCCAGCTGCTGGGCAAAAGAACGGATGTATTCGTCGCCCTTCTCGTGACCAAAGTTGTTATTGACCGTATGCAGATTGTTAAGGTCGAAGACGCACAGCGCAACTGGCGCTTCAGCGGAAACGGGATGCTCCTGCCCCAAGATCTCCTCGCACTTGTTCTTGTTGGGCAGTCCCGTGGCTTCGTCGAGATAGACTTTGCTCTGCAGCTCGCGGTTGAGCGCGGCAGTGCGCACCGCGCGAACAAGTTCGACCGCAAAGGTCGCCACCAAGCCCACGATGTCGATGATCACCAAGCCCTCGAGATAGTTGAGCGCCGACGCCTTCTCCTGAGAGTAGTCCTCTGCGAGTCGCGTAGCATCGTCACAAATACCAAAGAACTCCTCGCTCATCGCGATGATATCGGTGTTCTCGTAGCCGACTTCGCGCACGCGGCTGATCTCGGCGCAAAGCTCATCAAAATAATTTGCAAGCTCGGTCATCTTTGCCTGGTACTCGTCGTCGTCGAAGCGGACGAGGTTGAGGTCTTCACTTCCGTAACGCAAACCGTTGATGTATGAATCCACGGCTTTGAGCAGGTCATCTTGAGGCTGGCCCGCGTCCTCGAGCTTAACGATTCGCTGCGTGGTACCGCGTACCAGACCGGCATAGTTGACCACGCGTGCCGTGCCCTGGATATCGGAGACGAGCAGCATAACATTGATGAAGAAAAAGATGAGAACTGCCGTGAGCACCATCATGAGCAGCCGCACCGCCCGGCTGGCTTTCTTGGCGACAGAAGTATTCACAAGTTCACTCCCCAAATGACAAAAGCACAGGTAGTACGCAGCGTGCTGAAATTCACGTGAGGTCAACTCTACCAGATGATTTTTCTAGGACGGGAATTAAAGAATCATCGACACGATAGCTATTTGAGAAGTTGGGCCATGGCGTTGACGAATTTTTGTACTTGGAGGGTGGGCTCGAGCGGGTAGTGCAAAAAGACCGGCACCTCTCGCCCGCACAGGAACGGCACGCCCACAAAGGCCGGGTGCACGCCCGACCATGCGCCGCAGGTGAGCACCGCGTCGCCCTTTTCCTCCGCCTCGTTAAAGAGCGCAAAGTCAAAGCTGTCCACGTCGATCACGTCCACGCCGCCGTCGGCCAAAAGGTCGATGCGTAGGCTGTCCATGGCGTCGTTGCCGTGGCGCAGTACGCGCAGACGCATACCCTCCAGGTCGGCGACCGTAATGCGACTCTTGCGCGCCAGCGGGCTTGTGCGCGGCAGGTCGATATAAAACGGCACGTTGACAATGCGGAGCTTTTGGCAGGCATCACCCCAGCGTGGGGTAGAAAAACTCGACTGCACCACATCGACCTCGCGGCCCAAGCTGCGCATGACGGATTCGCGCTCGTCATAGAGGTCGCTCACCGGCACGATTTCAAATCGCAACGACGGTTCCAGATCGTGGATGCCCGACCACATCGACAGCGTTTGACGCCCCGGGCACATCATCGACACGCCCAGACGCACGGCCCCGCCATCGCCCGCCGCGCGTCGGGCACGGCGTAGCGCGTCCTCGGACTGCCGCATGATCGAGCGCGCGTCGTCCACCAGCAGAGCGCCCGCCGGCGTCACCTTAACACCAGAATGCGAGCGCTCGAACAACGTGATGCCAAACTCGGCCTCGAAGCCCGACACCTGCTTGACGAGCGCCGGGGTCGACACGCGCAATTTTGCCGCCGCCCGTGAGAAGCTTCCCAGCTCCGCGGCGGCCGATATGGCCTCGAGTCGTCGATCGTACACGTCAATCTCCCGTTTTCGCGCCCGTGGCCACATGGCGCCACAGGGGGTTGTTTTCGCAGGTCACGCGCTCAATTGAGAAAAAACTGCATCGCATAGTATAAACCTACGGTTAACGCCATTCTAACAAATATGCAATTCACCTGCGCAAATGCAAAGCATACGATAACCAGCGAAAACCACGTGGGTCGGTTAATGGGAGCGACCCACCGGGAGGCACAAGAAGGGAAGTTCCTATGAGCAACTGGCTTAAGCTCGAGGGCGATGTCTGCGCCGTGACTGGCGCGCTCGGCGGTATGGGCGTCGAGATTTGCCGCGAGTTCGCCCGCAACGGCGCCAACGTCGTCCTGCTCGATCTGGACGAGGAAAAGGTCAAGGCCGCAGCCGCCGACCTCGCCGCCGAGTTTGGCATCCACGCCGAGGGTTACAAGATGAACGCCACCGACGAGGCCGAGGTTCAGGCTGCCGTCGACGCCACCATCGCCGACTTCGGCCGCGTCGACGTTCTCGTCAACACCGCCGGCATCCTGCGCTTCGCCGCCATGGAAGACCTGCCGCTGAGTGACTGGAACGAGGTCATCAACGTCAATCTCACCGGTTACTTCATCACCTCGCAGCGCTTTGGTCGCGAGATGATCAAGGCCGGTCAGGGTCGCCTGGTGCACATCTCGACCGTCGCCAGCCACTCCCCCGAGACGTTCTCGGGCG
>CAVALS010000239.1:0-3399 GCA_963589385.1 Bacteroidaceae bacterium | reverse complement strand
TGTCATGCGGACTCCAAACCGGACCTGATGGTCCAACTTTTTGTCCGCAGTCCCCATGCCTAGCGGAAACCGTGTCCCGGAATCAAGGCCTAGAATGGGACAGACTTTCCGGTTGAAGCGCCCAGCGGAAACTGCATCCCGGAATAGACGCTCAAACTGGGACGCAGTTTCCGGTTTCCTGCTGTTCCGGAAAGTACGTCCCATTCTGGAGCCGAAATCTGGGACACAGTTTCCGCATGCGGAGGCGCTCCAAACAAAAGGCCCCGGCTCGCGATGGAGCCGAGGCCAAAGGCGCAGCGTATGTAGTTGATGCTGAGCGCGAACAGCTCGTCAGCAATGGCCGCCCGCGCCCTACCCTACCCGCGGTGACGGGCGCGGCTGTAGGGCGTATCCACCATGGGCAGATCCGGACGCAGCTTGCCGTCAAATGCGCGATAGGCGTTCTGTACGGCGGGCGCCGTGGGGATCGTTGCGATCTCGCCGATGCCCTTGCCGCCGTATGCCACGGGCAGCAGCTCGTCCTTCTCCACGTAGATGGCGTGGATATCCGGTATTTCGGGCGCACGGAACAGCCCGAGCGTACCGTACCTTGCCTGGGGTACGCAGTCCTTGAGCGGCCAGTCCTCGGTAAGCGCATAGCCCATACCCATGAGCACGCCGCCTTCGATCTGACCCTGGATGGAGATGGGGTTGACCACCTTGCCGGAATCGTGCGCAGCATAGACCTCGCTCACGCGACCCTCATCATCCAGAATGACCACATGCGTGGCAAAGCCGTAGCAGATGTGGCTCTTGGGATTGGGAACGTCGGCGCCCAGCTTGTCGGTCGGCTCCAGGTACACGTAGCCAAACTCGCATCCCTCGAGCGCCTTGATGGCTGCCGCAGGATCCTGGGGATGCATACCCTGGCCGGCGACGAGCTCCTGCGTGCGCAGCTGGTAGGCGCGACCGTCATCGTACTCGATCTTGACGCCGTCGCCATGCGCGCTCACGGGAGCATCGGGCGCGGGCTTGCCGGCCTCGATGCCAACCATGGCATCGCGCAGCAGGAAGGCGGCGCCGCGCACGGCCTCGCCGGTCACGACCGTCTGACGCGAACCAGACGTGGTGCCGGAGTCGGGAGCATTCTCGGTGGAGCACTCGCCGTTGGCGATGCAGCGAAGCGGCAGACCGCATGCCTCGGCAACGTCCTGCAAAAAGACGGTGTTGCAGCCCTGGCCGATGTCGGACGTGGCGGCATAGACCACGGCCACGCCGTTCTCGATGCGAATCTTGCAGCGGCCGGCATCGGGCAGGCCAACGCCCACGCCAGCGTTCTTCATGGCGCAGGCGATACCGGCGTGTCCGGGATGCGCATAGTAGGCATCTTTGACCTCGAGCAGTGTCTCCTTCAGTGCCGTGGAGCAGTCGGCAATCTGGCCGTTGGGCAAAACCTCGCCCGGCTCGATGGCGTTGCGGTAGCGAATCTCCCACGGATCCAGGCCGACCTTCTCGGCCAGCAGGTCGATCAGGCTCTCGAGCGCAAACTCGGACTGGCAAACGCCAAAGCCGCGGTACGCGCCGGCGGGCGGGTTGTTGGTGTAGTAGCCATAACCGCGAATGTCGGTGTTCTGGTACTTGTAGGGGCCGACGGCATGCGTGCAGGCGCGCTCGAGCACCGGGCCGCACAGCGACGCGTAGGCGCCGGTGTCAAAGTTGATCTCGCAATCCAGGCCGGTAAAGTTGCCCTCGGCGTCGCAACCCAGTGTAAAGGTACCGTCCATGGCGTGGCGCTTGGGATGGAATGCAAGCGACTCGGCACGAGTGAGCTTGCACTTCACAGGACGCTGGAGCTTATATGCGGCAAGCGCGGCCAGGTGTTGGATGGACACGTCCTCCTTGCCGCCAAAGCCGCCGCCCACGAGCATGGTCTCTACAACCACGCGCTCGGGCTCGCTATCCCAGCCAAACATGTGGGCGCACTCTTTGCGCGTATCGTAGGCGCCCTGGTCGGTCGACTGCACCTTGACGCCGTTCTTGTACGGGAAGGCGACGGCGCACTCGGGCTCCAAGAAGGCATGCTCGGTAAAGGGCGTGGTAAAGCGCTGCGTCACGGTGAATGCGCTCTCCGCCAGCGCCTTGGCGGCGTCACCGCGCGTCACATGGCGGCTCTGGCACACGTTGTCCTTGAGTTCCACCGTGTTGCCAAAGGCAAAGAAGCTGTCGTGCAGGCGCGGGGCGTCGACAGCCTTGGCCTCGGCGATGTTGCGCACGGGCTCCAGCGGCTCGTAATCGATCTTTACGAGCTTCTTGGCCTTCTCGAGCGTCGCCTCGTCCTCGGCGACCACCAGCACGATGGCATCGCCCACGCAGCGGGTGATATCGCCCTGAGCGATCATGACGTCCCAGTCCTGGATAAGGTGGCCGACCTGGTTGACCGGCACGTCCTCGGCGCGCAGGATGCCCACCACACCGGGCAGGGCCTCGGCCTTGGAGGTGTCGATGGAGAGCACGCGGGCGCGCGGATACTTGGAGCGCACGGCGCTGGCATAGGTCAGGCCCGGCTGATCGAGCTCGTCGATGTCGTCGGGATACTTGCCCTCGCCGAGCACCTTCTTGCGCACGTCGATACGAAAGGCGCGCTTGCCCACACCGTAGTCGTCGCCGCGCTCCAGGTCCTCGTCAATCTGCTTTTCGCCGCGGAGCACCGCTGCGGCCAGCGAGATGCCCTCGATAATCTTTTTGTAGCCGGTGCAGCGACAGACGTTACCGCGAATGGCGTACTTGATCTGCTCCTCAGTGGGCTCGGGGTCCTCGGCGATCAGCGCTGCACCCGCCATGACCATGCCAGGGATGCAAAAACCGCACTGCACGGCGCCCACGGCGCCAAAGGCGTACACAAAGGCCTCGCGCACGTCCTCGGGCAGGCCCTCGACGGTCACGATGTTGCGGCCGGCGGCAAGAGCGGTGGTCAGCACGCAGGCCTTGACGGCCGCACCGTCCACGTGGATGGTACAGGTGCCGCAGGCGCCCTCGGAGCATCCGTCCTTTGCGGAGTGAATGTGCAGGTCGTCGCGCAGGTAGCGCAGCAACGGTTTGTTTTGGGTCGTCGTGCGCTCGACGCCGTTAACGGTAAAAGTGAATTCCTGTGCCATGGTGATTCCCTTCTACACGCCGGCGGCGATGCCGGTGCGGTCGTGGATGGCGCCATGCGGGCAGACGACGGCGCACATGCCGCACGACAGGCAGTCCGCACCGTCGATATGTGCGCAGTTGTCCTCGATGCGGATTGCGCCGGCAGGGCATTTTTTGGCGCACATGCCGCAACCGATGCAGCTCGTGTCGCAGATCTTGCGCGCAATGGCACCCTTATCGGTGTTGTTGCAGCGCACCAGGATGTTCTGGTAGCCGGGAACGAAG
>CAVALS010000238.1:0-3418 GCA_963589385.1 Bacteroidaceae bacterium | reverse complement strand
CGCGGCGTCCCCTTTGCGTTGGCGTGTCGGTTATGCCTTACAGCTCGTAGAGCGTGGTGAACTTGTCCTGCAGGTAGCTGCAGTAGTAGCGGGCATCGAACGCCATGCCGCAGGCGCCCTTGATGAGCTCCGGCGCGTCCTTGGCGCGGCCCCACTGCCAAATGTGCTCGCCCAGCCAGGCGCGGACGGGTGTCAGGTCGCCGCTCGCGCAGGCGGCGGTAAGGTCGACGCCGTCGCGGCACATGGCCGGCACAAACATGGCGTCGTAGGCGCTGCCCAGCGCATAGGTGGGGAAGTAGCCAAACGAGCCGCCGCTCCAGTGCGTATCCTGCAGGCAACCACGCGTGTCGTCGGGAACCGGAATGCCCAGGTACTCATCCATGAAGCGATTCCAAAGCGCGGGGATATCCTTGGCCATGGCCTCGCCGGCAAACAGCATGCGCTCGATCTCGTAGCGCACCATAACGTGCAGCGGATAGGTGAGCTCGTCGGCCTCGGTGCGGATCAGCGAAGGCTGCGCGATGTTCACGGCGTGGTAGAGCGTGTCCTCGTCGACGTCGCCGTAGACCTCGGGTGCGTGGCGGCGCAGCACCTCGAGCAGCGGTCCCATAAAGGCGCGGCTGCGACCCACGGTGTTCTCGAAAAAGCGGCTCTGGCTCTCGTGGATGCCCATGGAGGTGCCGCCCTCAAGACAGGTACGCGCATAGGCGGGATTGACGCCCAGCTCGTACATGGCGTGTCCCGCCTCGTGGATGATGCTGTAGACGTTGGAGATGCAATCGTCCTCGTAGATGTGTGTCGCGATGCGCGCGTCACCCACGGCAAAGCCCTCGCTAAACGGGTGCTCGGTAAAGGCAAGCGTGGTGTCGTTCAGGTTCAGGCCGACGAGCTTCATAAGGTCGAAGCTCATGGCGCGCTGGGCGGCCTCGGGCACGCGGGCGTGCAAAAAGTCGGCATCGGGCTGCTGGCCGCGCTCGCCGATGGCGTGCACGAGCGGCACGACCGTCGTCTTGACCTCATCGCAAAACGCATCGAAGCTCTTGGCGGAAAGGCCGCGCTCGTACTGGTCGAGCCAAACGTCGTATGGGTCGCGCTTGGGGTCCATGAGCTCGGCCTGATGCTTAAGCTGGGCGACGATTCTATCCACATAGGGCTCAAAGCTCGCCCAGTCATTGGCCGTCTTGGCCTTGTGCCACACGGCGTCGGCCTCGCAGGTGAGCCTGGTCCAGGCTTCGGCCTCCTCGGTAGGAATAACGCTTGCCTCGCGCTGGTCGCGACCGAGCACGCGGATCTCGTCGAGCAGCTGCGGGTCGTCTACATGTCCGCCTGCAACCGTCTCGCGCGCTAACGAGCGTACGAGCTCAACGGACTTCTCGCTGGTCAGTAGCTTGTGATGCTCGCCGGCAAGCGTGCCCATGGCGTCGGCACGGGCGGCAGCACCGTTGGCAGGAGCAATCGTCGCTCCATCGAACTCGGCAATCTTGAGCAGGTACTCGCGAGTCCACAGCTTGCCCTCGAGTTTGCGGAACTTTTTGACGGCCTTGTCGACTTTAGCAGCCTTGACGCCCTTGGCAGCCTTTGCCACGGCGGCCTGGGCCTTCTTATCGAGTTTCTTTCCCATACCGTATCCTTAATCTCGCAGGCCGAGCGCCGCAGGCGGGTGCGCGGCCAGTTTGCACAGCTACCTGCCTTGTACCCAGCGCGAACAAAACGGAACGCGGCGATGCGCTCGCGAAATGTGTTATCCTATAGCCCAATGCGTTGACGGAGAGGGTTTTGCCCGCCGCGTCGCCGGCAAGAGAGGGAAGGTCATGGGCTGCAAGCCTTCCTGCGGCGGCAAGGGCCAAGCGTTCACTCCCGAGCAGCAACCTCAACGGGCGCGCGGCCAGTGGCGGCGAAGCCCCAGTAGGGAAGCCGTGAGCCTCGCGATAAGGGGCGCAGAGTGGGCGCGGCGGGCAAGACATCCGCCGGGTCAAACAAGGTGGTACCGCGGAATTTAACCGTCCTTGGGCAATGCACATGCCCGAGGGCGGTTTTTTGTTACCGAACCGGGCCGCGTTTTCGCAACGCCAGGCGGCGGCAGTCGTCCCGGCGAGCGGGGAACGCGAGAGACGAAAGGGAAGACATGAGTCTGATTGATGATCTGGTCAAACTCGAGGAAGAGGCCAAGGAGCTCGTCGCCGGCGCCGACGACGCCGCCAAGCTCGAGGCCGCGCGCGTTGAGCTGCTCGGCCGCAAGGGTCGTATTACCGGCCTGATGCGCAGGATGGGCAAACTCGCCCCCGAGGATCGCCCCATGATGGGCAAGCGCGCCAACGAGATGCGCCAGCTGATCGAGGGCATGCTCGACGAGCGCACCACCGAGATGAAGGCCGCCGCCCTCAAACACGCACTCGAGCACGAGGCCGTCGACATCACGCTGCCGGGCATCCGTCCGCAGATCGGTCACCAGCACCTGATCAAGCAGATCATCGAGGAGGCCGAGGATATCTTCTGCGGTATCGGCTACACCGTCGAGTCCGGCCCCATGGTCGATACCTCCTATTACAACTTCACCGCGCTCAACGCCCCCATGGATCACCCGAGCCGCTCGGCCCGCGATACCTTCTACGTGGTCGACAACAATCCCGGCAGCGTCGCGCACCCCGAGGCTCACGCCCATGGCGAGTCCGACGTACTGCTGCGTACCCAGACCTCGGGCGTACAGATCCACACCATGGAGTCGCAGAAGCCGCCCATCTACATGATCTGCCCGGGCACCGTCTACCGTCCCGACACGGCCGACGCCTGCCACCTGCCGCAGTTCAACCAGATCGAGGGCCTGGTCGTCGACGAGGGCATCACCTTTGGCGATCTTAAGGGCACGCTCGACTACTTTGTTAAGTGCATGTTTGGCGAGGACCGCAAGACGCGTTACCGCCCGCACTTCTTCCCCTTCACCGAGCCTTCCTGCGAGGTGGACGTGAGCTGCCACGTCTGCGGCGGCAAGGGCTGCAACTTCTGTAAGCACAGCGGCTGGATCGAGATCCTGGGCTGCGGCATGGTCGACTCCAACGTCCTGATTAACTGCGGTATTGACCCCGAGAAGTACACCGGCTTCGCCTTTGGTATTGGCGCCGAGCGCGTCGCGGCACTGCGCTACGACCTGCCCGATCTGCGCACGTTGATGACTGGTGACATGCGCTTCTTGAACCAATTCTAAGTTGACCTGTCCCGGCGGCTTCCCGAGCCACCGCACCTTGCCTTTCAATCGTCGGTTGCGTACCTAAGTACGCGGCCCTCCTCTTTCAAGGCAATCTGCGGCATCTCGGAAACCCGTCTCCGTAGCTGGAGTTTTCCGTCTGTTTATTGCAGACGTTACAGATGAAAGGAGACCAGTTAGATGCGCGTTTCTTACGACTGGCTCAAGACCATGATC
>CAVALS010000237.1:0-3434 GCA_963589385.1 Bacteroidaceae bacterium | reverse complement strand
ACAACTGCGTGCTCTACCAGGGCGTCACGCTCGGCGGTACCGGCAACGAGACCGGCAAACGCCACCCAACGCTCGGCAACAACGTCACCGTGGGCACGGGCGCCAAGGTGCTCGGCAACATCCGCATCGGCAACAACGTCAAGATCGGCGGCAACTCGGTCGTCGTTAAGGACGTGCCCGACAACTGCACCGTCGTGGGCGTGCCGGGACGCATCATCAAGCGCAACGGCTGCCGCGTGTTCGAGGAGAGCTTCGATGCCAAGCAGCATCGCGAGTACATGCCCGATGACGCCGCCGAGCAGAGTGCCCTCAACCGCCAAGGCATCACCGAGAACGCCCGCCGCGTCAAAGAACTCGAGCGAGAGGTGGCCGAGCTCAAAGCCCTCGTCGCAAAGCTCGTGGACGAACGCTAGGAACGCAAGCGGTACAAAACGACATCGGCATCAACGCAAGAAGGCGCGCCAGGGAATTCATCCCCGGCGCGCCTTTCTTTTTGATGTGACATGTGGGACTGTCCCTTTGTCACATTAGGCGAACTGGCTCAAATAGAGGTCGGCGTAGGCACCCTCGGCAGCCAGCAGCTCCTTATGCGTGCCCTGCTCGATAATGTTGCCGTGATCCATGACCAAGATCAGGTCGGCGTCCACGATCGTCGACAGGCGATGCGCGATCACAAAGCTCGTGCGCCCGCGCATAAGCGCATCCATGGCGCGGCCGATAGCAAGCTCGGTACGCGTGTCCACGCTTGAGGTCGCCTCGTCCAGAATGAGAATCGCCGGGTTGTTGAGCAGCACGCGAGCGATGGTCAGCAGCTGACGCTGGCCCTGGCTGATGCTCTCGGCATCGTTGGCCACGCGCGTGTCGTAGCCCTGCGGCATGGTGCGCACAAAGAAGTCGACCTGCGCGGCGCGCGCAGCCGCCACGATCTCGTCGCGCGTCGCCTCGGGGCAGCCGTAGGCGATATTCTCGGCAATCGTGCCGTCGAACAGCCAGGCGTCCTGCAGCACCATGCCAAACTGCTGCCGTAGCTCGCCGCGGTCCATGCGGCTCGTATCCACGCCGTCGAGCGTAATACGCCCGCCGTCAATCTCGTAGAAGCGCATGAGCAGGTTGATGAGCGTCGTCTTGCCTGCGCCCGTGGTTCCCACCACGGCAATCTTCTGGCCCGGCTCGGCGGTAAACGACACGTCGCGCATAAGCGGCTTGTCGGGCGAATAACCAAAGCGCACATGCTCAAAGGAGACGCGGCCCTCCACGCGACCCGGCAGCTTGGCGGCCTTGTCCGGCAGCGGATCGGCCTCCATCTCGGGCTCATCGAGCAGGTCGAACACGCGCTCTGCACTCGCCAGCGCGCTCTGCAGCGAGTTGAAGGTAAACGACAACTGCGTCATGGGCTCGGACGCCTCGTAGATAAACTGGAAGAACGCCTGGAACACGCCGACGGTCATGTGACCGGCAACCAGCATGCTGCAGCCCACAAGCGCAATAACGATCTGCGCCAAACGGCCGATAAAGCGCACTGCGGGGCCGACAGCATTGATCATAAAGTCGGCCTTGGTGCTCACACGAGCCAGTTCCTTCGAAGCCTCGTGCACCTCAGCGGAGCTCTGACGTTCGCGGTTAAACGCGCGGATCACCAGACGGCCCGAATAGCCTTCCTCGACCGCACTCGTAATCTTGGACACCCACTCCTGGCGCTCGCCCGTCACATCGTGTGTGCGGCGCGAGACGACCTTCGTCACCAGCAGCGACAGTGCCGTAAAGAACAGAAAGACGAGCGTAAGCTGCACGCTGAACACGAACATCACGCTCACAGCACCAACAACCGTGCCGATCGACACGAGCAGCTGCAGCAATCCGCGCTGCATGCTCTCGGACATCTTGTCCAGGTCGTTGGTCGCACGGCTGACGACCTCGCCGGGACGATGCGCGTCAAAATAGGCGAGCGGCAGACGGTTGAGCTTTTGCGCGATGCGGTTGCGCAGGCGTAGATTGAGGCGTTCGGCCACGCTCGACATCAAAAAGCTCTGGAGCGCGTAGAACGAAGCGGCGGCCGTCCAAATCAAAAAGTAGATGAAGATAGTCCTGCCACAGTTCTCCCAGGTGATGCTGAAGGTGGCGTTGTTGACAAACGCTACCTGAATGTGGCCCCACAGCTCATCGATCACGCGGGCGCTATATGCCGGCGCGGCAGTGTTAAAGATGACATAGAACACAATGCTCGCGAACACGATATAGAAGCGCCAATGGTCGCCGGCAGCCTCACTCCACAGGCGGCGCACCGTCGCCCAGGTATCCCGAGGCGTCTCGTCCTCGTCTTCGTCGTCCACGTCGCGCATACGCTCTGCCTCGGCGCGGGCGCGCTCGTCCTCGGCACGTTCGTTTTCCTCGTAGAGCGCTTGGCGGCGAGCCTCGCGCTCGGCCGCAGCCTTGGCGGCGTCATCCAGCTCGGTCGACGCGGCAGCCGTTTCCTCGACCAGTCCCGCGGCAGCGGCGTCATCAACGCCGCCCTGCTTCTTGAGCTCCTCGGTCATGCTACTCACCTCCCTTCATCTGCGATTCCGCGATGGCACGGTACACCTCGCAGGTTTCCATAAGCTCGCCATGCGTGCCCAGACCCACAACCTCGCCATCCTTGAGCACGACGATCTGGTCGGCGTGCAAGATCGTCGAGATGCGCTGCGCGATGATGAGCACCGCAGCGTCACGCGTCTCGTCTTGCAACGCATGACGCAGGGCGGCATCGGTCTTAAAGTCCAGGGCCGAAAAACTGTCATCGAAGATATATAGATCGGCATGCTTCATGAGCGCACGGGCGATTGCCAAACGCTGGCGCTGACCACCCGAGAAGTTCGTACCGCCCTGGGCAACCGGGGTATCGAGCCCCTGCGGCTGGTCGAGTATAAAGGTGCTCTGGGCAACCTCAAGCGCGTGAAGCATGTCGCCCTCGGTCGCGCCTTCGTTACCAAAGCGAAGGTTGCTCGCCACCGTGCCCGAGAACAGCCACGCCTTCTGCGGCACATAGGCAATGCGCCCGCGGATTTCGTCTTGCGTAAGCTCGCGCAGGTCCACACCATTCAGGCGAATGGAGCCCTTGGTGGCATCGTGGAAGCGCAGCAGAAGCTTTGCCACCGTCGATTTGCCCGAGCCTGTCGAGCCAACGATCGCAGTCGTCTGACCGCGACGGCAGGCAAAGCTCAGGTCGCACAGGGTGTCCTCGTCGGCATCGTCAAAGCGAAACGACATGTGGTCGAACACGGCCACCGCATCGGCTTCGTCTTGGGGCTCGCGCGCCCCGTCATCCAGCGTGCGCTCGCCATCGACGATGCTCGGCTCAATCTCCAACACCTGCTGCGCACGGTTCAGGCACGCGGCAGCACGCGGAAGCGTCAGCACCACCATCTGGGCCATCATCACAAAGAACAGGATCAGAA
>CAVALS010000236.1:0-3467 GCA_963589385.1 Bacteroidaceae bacterium | reverse complement strand
GCATCGAGCTGGCCTACACGCGCTCGCTGGTCGCGCGCGCCCTCGACGGCACCATCGAGGACAGCGAGTTCGTGCACGACGACATCTTTAACGTCGACATTCCCACGACGTGCCACGGCGTGCCCGATGGCATCCTGGTGCCGCGCCAATACTGGCAGAGCACCGCGCGCTATGACGAGGCCGCGCACAACCTGGCGGTGATGTTCGAGGAGAACTTCGAGAAGAAGTACTCGCACCTGCCCGAGTCCGTCAAAGCCGCCGGTCCGCACGCTCAAGTACACGCCGACGCCCGTCATCGCGGCCGCGGCCTGCTGGGACTCCGCCACTAGCTTCGCCGTGAGTCCATATCCACCACAAAGGGGACAGGCACCTTTGTGGTGGTTTTGCTCGCGTGGATGACTCGGGTTACAATACGCCTGACATATCGTCCCCTTCTCCGGATGGGGACAGCGCAAGCGTTCTTGTGACGGCACCGTAGGACTTTGAAGGTGGCCGTTGTAAGGGCGCTTTTTGTTTAGGCGCCCTCACTCGGGCGCGCACAATGAAGGGAGAGCGTATGAAGAGCTTTATTGCCGAGGATTCATTCTGGGAGCTGTTTCCGCAGGCAGCGGTCGGTGTTGTGGTCGTGGAGGGCATGAAGCCCACGGCTCAGATTCCTCAAGAGGACGTGGATGCGATTGCGGCGTTGCTCGACCGCGCCAATATCGATGCGGAGCGTCATCTGACCAGCGACACTATCAGCGAGAACGCACCGGTCAAGGCATGGCGCGAGGCCTATCGTCTGTTCAAGACCAAGAAAGGCGCGCGCTGCTCGATCGAGAACTTGCTCAAACGCGTGCTCAAAGGCAAGCCGGTGGGCCACATTACGCCCGCGGTGGATATTTACAACACGGTGTCGCTGACCTACGCGCTGCCCGTGGGAGGCGAGGATCTGCATGCGATCGAGGGGGACCTTCGCCTGAAGGTGACCGACGGTGGCGATGCGTTCTTGCCGCTTGGCGAGGAGGCGGACGATCCGACGCTGCCCGGCGAGCTCGCCTACATCGACGATGCGGGCGCTGTGTGCCGCTGCTGGAACTGGCGCGACGGCGTTCGCACGGCGCTGTCCGATGATTCGGCCGATGCGTTCCTGGCGATTGAGTGCGTGGAGCCCGAGCGGATGGGGGATTGCCAGGCTGCGATCGATCGCTTAGCCGAGCTGCTTGAGCGCTATCTGGGAGCGACGGTTGTCATTAAGACGCTTGTGACCCGCGACAATCCTTGCGTGGAACTGTAGCGGCGCCTAGAACCTATTGATGCCCCAAACCACCACAAAGGTGCCTGTCCCCTTTGTGGTGGTTTTTATGTTGATGGGTTAACAAATGGGGTATTTGGGTACGGGTGTCGCCTTATGCGACTAAGATGTTTACCCGTTAGCATTATGCAAGCGAAAGGCGGTCGTCTCCCATGCAGCAGAGCGACGAGACACGTTTCGAGGACTTTGTCGGACTGATCAGCGGACTCTACAAGGAGATCCAGCGCATTAAGACGTCTGAGGGCGCTAGGCTGGGTCTCAAGGGCTCCGACGTTATGTGCCTGTACTATCTTGAGCGCAGCAAGGATGGCCTGACTGGCGCCGACCTGGCTCGCATGGCAGGCGTGACCCGCGCCGCCGTCTCGCGTACGCTCGCGCATCTGGAGGAGGGTGGCTACGTCGAGGTCGATGATTCGGGCGATGCCGCCGTTAAGTATCGTGCTCCGGTGCGCCTGACCGCTCTGGGCGGCGAGAGCATGAGCGAGGCGGACCGCATCATTCGCGAGGTGCTCGATACCACCGGTAAGGCTATGGGTGTGGAGCAGCGCGAGCAGATGTATGCGTCGCTGCGCACGATTCTCAACACCCTGCGCGAGATCTAAGGCCGCCAAGGCATTTGCTACCCATTAACAACTGCATCGTCCCGTTTTAAGCGCGTATACCGTGCCGGGGCATTGTTGTCAAAATTCCCTGCGCGGGACCTGCGCAAGAAAGGATTCGTTATGTCCGTCCGCATTATTACCGATTCCGCAAGCGATTTGTCTCCGGCGGAACACCCGGCGCTGGCTGTTTTGCCGCTGTCCGTCACCTTTGGCACCGATGTGTACATGGATGGCGTCGACATCGATCACCAGCGCTTTTACGAGATGCTCGTGGAGCGCGATGAGCTGCCCAAGACCGGCCAGGTCAACCCGTACGCGTTTTCGCAGGCTATTGCCGAGGCGCGTGAGGCCGGCGATGAGGCTGTGATTATTACCGTGGGCGCTAAGCTATCAGGCACCAACCAGAGTGCCCGTACCGCACTTGCCGAGGCACCAGGTGGCGACGTGTTCGTGGTAGACAGCAACAATGTCACCCTCGGCGAGCGCGTCCTGGTCGAGTACGCGCTGCGCTTGGTGGACGAGGGCCGTAGTGCGGCCCAGATCGCGGCGGCCGTCGAGGCCGTGCGTGACCGCGTGGCCGTCATCGGCCTGCTCGAGACGCTGGAGTACCTGGTTCGCGGCGGTCGTCTATCTGCTGCGGCCGGCGCCGTGGGCACGCTGCTCAACGTGAAGCCCGTGGTGGCTGTCGAGGACGGCCTTATCGTGCAGCTGGGCAAGGCGCGCGGTTCCAAGAACGGCCGCAACCTGCTGAACCAAAAGGTCGAAAAGTCAGGCGGCATCGACTTTTCCATGCCGCTGGCGCTGGGCTATACGGGCCTTTCGGATGCGGTGCTCAAGAAGTATGTCGAGGACAGCGCGGCACTGTGGGCTGGCCACACCGAGGGCGAGTTGCCCGTTCACACCATCGGCGCCACCATCGGCACCCACGTAGGCCCCGGCGCCGTCGCCGTAGCCTTCTTCCAGCCCGCCAACTAACCGACCTGCCATAAACCACCACAAAGGGGACAGGCACCTTTGTGGTGGTTTATGCTTTTCCGGGTGGAAGGGAGCGAGCAATGGCGTCTGAGGGCTTTTTTGAACGGGTGTACGAGGTGGTCGAGCAGATCCCCGAGGGGATGGTCGCCACGTATGGCCAGGTGGCGCTGCTTGCCGGTCGTCCACGAAGTGCGCGGTACGTGGGGTATGCCCTGCATAGTAATCCGCGCCCCGGCCAGATTCCCTGCCATCGTGTGGTGTTTGCCGACGGTCGCATTTGCGAGGGCTTCGCTTTTGGCGGTCCCGATGCTCAACGTGAGCTTTTGCTAGGGGAGGGTGTGGCGTTTAAGGACGACATGCACGTCGACTTGGCCGCCTGTCGCTGGCCTGCCGGGCTCTAGCGGTTCTGCCGTGGCGAAAACCACCACAAAGGCGCCTGTCCCCTTTGTGGTGGTTTTACGCTGTAGGTTTACCAGAGCTAACTTATGGAGAAGGTGTGTTGGCGTACTTTGCCGTCAGAAAGTAAACCACGGTGAACTATATTGGTTTCAGCAACGGAGCAGGCAATAGGCGATGAAAAAGCCTGCCCTGTTGAG